>JAIXVH010000473.1 GCA_027483125.1 Acetobacteraceae bacterium
CTCCGGCGATTGCATGGCGGTGATCATCTCGCGCGAGAGCCGCTCGATCACCGCAGCCGGTGTTGCGCGCGGCACGCTCATGCCCTGCCAGCCATAGGCGACGGCTTCGGCGAAGCCCAATTCGCGCAGCGTCGGCACATTCGGCGCCTCGGGCGCGCGCGCCTCATTCATCACCGCCAGCGCCCGCACGCGCCCGTCGCGGATGAAGGGCAGGCCGGTCGCGGTGTCGATCACCACGCACTCGATATTGCCCGCGAGCAGTTCCTGCATCGCCGCCGGCCCGCCGCGGAAGGGCACATGCTCCGCGGCCAGCCCGGTGCGGCGCTTGACCATCTCCATCGCCAGATGGTGCGGGCTGGCGACCGCCGGCGTGCCGTAATTCGGTGCCCGCGTGCGTGAGGCGGCGTTGAAGGCCGCGAAATCCGCCCAAGGGCTATCCGGCCGCACCACGATGTAGAGCGGAAAGCGCCCGATGAAGCCCACGCCCGCGAAATCCGTGTCCGGGTTGTAGGGCAGGCGGGCATAGAGCGCCGGGTTGTAGGTCAGGATGCCGTTGTCCACGTGCATCCAGGTATAGCCATCAGCCGGTGCGCGCGCGACCAACTCGCTCGCCACCACCGCACCGCCGCCGGGCCGGTTTTCCACCACGACGTTCTGCCCCAGCCGCGGGCCCATCTGCGCCGCGATCAACCGCGCGAAGGTGTCCGAGGCGCCACCGGGCGGATAGCCCACGATCCAGCGGATCGGGCGGTCAGGCGTCCAGCCCTGGGCCAGGGCCGGGGCGGCCCCAGTGGCTGCGGTGGCGGAGAGCGCGAGCGCGCGACGGGTGATGGACATGCGGGTTCTCCCAGGATGGCGCATGGTGGCGCGGCGCGGCGCCGCTTCCAAGAGGTATCAGCGCTCGCGGCGCACCAGGCGGGCGGCGTTCAGCACGCCTTCCGCGACATGCCAGGGTGTGCTGGCCCGTGCCAGGCCCTGGCCGCGCACCGTGACGCGGTAGCCCACCGCCTCGCGCAGCATGTGCTTCGCGGCATTGTCGGCGGGCTCCAGGTCCAGCACGCGCAGGGTGATGCGCCCGGTCGCGGTCTCGATGCAGACCGCGCCGTCGAAGCGCAACTGCATGGCAGAGAAGGCGCCCGCTGTGGGGTGGGTGCCGCGGGCCAGCGCGAGCCTGCCGCTCAAAGGCTCGCCGGGGCGCAGGCAATCGGCCAGCGCCGGGAGCGGCGCGGCCAGCAGCAGCATGGTGAGGATGCGCGAAAGCATGCCCCCAATTGCCATGGCATGCGGTGCTGCGTCCATGCCGTGGTTGCGCGGTTGCAGCGCGCGATGCTTCTCTGCCGCGACAGGAGAGCCCCATGCCGATCACCCGCCGGACCCTTGCCTTGTCGAGCCTCGCAGCGCCCGCTTTTGCCCAGGCCTGGCAGCCCAGCCGGCCGATCCGGCTGATCGTGCCCTTCGCGCCCGGCGGCTCCACCGATGTCGGCGGTCGCATCATGGCCGAACGCATGGGCGAGACGCTGGGCGTGCCGGTCGCGGTGGAAAACCGCACCGGCGCGGGCGGTGCCATCGGCATCGAGGCCGCGGCCCGCGCCGCCCCCGATGGCACGACGATCGTCGTCGGCACCACCGGCCTGTCGATCGCGCCGCATCTGGGGCTGATGCGCAATATCGACCCGCGCCGGGACCTGGCCGCGATATCGCTGATCTTCACCACCGACCTGCTGCTGCTGGTGAACCCGAATGTGCCTGCGCGGAACCTTTCGGAATTCATCGCCCATGTGCGCGCCAATCCGGGGCGGCTGGCCTTCGGCACATCGGGCGTGGGCACCGGCACCCATATCTTCACCGAGAAGCTGATGTCGGTGGCCGGGCTGCGCATGGAGCACGTGCCCTATCGCGGCTCGGGGCCGGCCATGGCGGATCTGATCAACGGGACCATCCAGGTGATGCTGGACCAGCCGGCCAGTTCCATCGCGCAGGTGCGCCAGGGCGTGATCCGCGCGGTGGGCGCGAGCGGGCCGCGCCGCAACCCGCTGGTCCCGGAATTGATGACCTTTGCCGAGGCCGGCTTCCCCGAGGCCACCGCGCAGTCCTGGGGCAGCATCATGGCGCCTGCCGGCACGCCGCGGCCGGTGATCGAGCGCCTGAACATCGCGGTGCGTGAGGCGCTGGGCAACCCGGGCGTGGTAAGCCGCATGGCCGCCGCGGGGCTCGATGCGGCGGGCAGCACGCCCGAGGAATTCGACGCCTATCTGGCCGACCAGTTGCAGCGCTGGGGCAGCGTCATCCGCGAGCGCAACATCCGCGTGGAGCCGGGCTGACAAACGCGGCGCTTCAGCGCCGCTCCGCCACCAGCACCAAGCCGATATCATGCCAGTTCGCATGGCGCTGCGTCACGCACCAGCCCTGCGCCTCGATCATCGCCCGCAGCGCGGGTTCCGTCTGGAACCAGTGCCACATGCCGTGCCAATAAGGCCGGCCGCGCGCATCCGTGCCGTGCGGCGGGATGCGGAACTGCGGGAGATCGACGCCGCGGCGTTCCAGCACGCGGCGGGCGGCTTGCAGGCGTGGGTCATCGGGCGTGTTGCCGGCCACCTGTTCGCCCGGATGCAGCCCATCGGCATCGGGCGGCACCACGCAGCTGGCCACCACCAGATGGCGCCGCGCCTGGCGGGCGACGTTGTGCAGCACCTGATAGGGGTCGCGCTGGTGGAACAGCTGCACCACGCAGGCGATGTCCACCATGGGCACGCGGGTGGCGAGCACCGCACCATCATGCGGGTCCTGCCGCAGGGTGGTCAGCAGGTCTTCATGTGGGCGGCTGGCATCGAGCAGCCGCTCCCAGGTCGCGTCGGGCCAGTCCTCGGTCTCGGCATGGAAGGCGCGGCGCGCGCCGGCGCGCAGGGCATGCGGCGTGAAGCACAGGCCGTCATGGTCCAGCCCGCCCTGTTGCAGCCAGCTTTGCCCGCGCGCGGCCTGGGCCAGCCATTCATCCAGCGCGGTCATGACTTGGCACCTCCGGACAGGGCGCGGGCATAGGCCGCGCGGACCGCATCGGGCATGGCCGGCTCGCGCGGGGCGCTGTCATGCGGCAGGCGGCGCCGCGCCTCGGCCAGGGCCTGGGGAAACAGCGGATGCGTGACCAGCAGCGGGGCCAGGGCCACCAGCAGGCCCCAGCCATCCACGCCGCGGCGCCGGGCGGCGGCCAGTGCCTCATGCGTCGCAGCTGGAAGGGTGTGCGCGCCGTGTCGCTGCGCGAAGGCCAGCAATGGGCGGCTATTGGGCAGGCGGCCATCCAGCCGCAGGCACAGCGCGGCGTGGCGGTCCTGCGCCTCGCCATCATCGGCGTCCAGCGCGAGGTAATGCGCCCAGGCATCGCGCGCGGCCTCCTCGGCGCCCAGCGCATCCAGCCGGCGGCCGAGCAGCTTGAAGTGGTGCGTGGTGCCGCGATTGGCGATGTCCAGCTCGTCCAGCGGCACGGCCTGTGCGATGTGCAGCGCGAGCCGCTGCGCGCCCCGCAGCGGCGCGGGCAGCGGCAGGCTGGCCGGGCCGGGCGGTGGTGGTGGGGCGGTGGCCTCGGCCAGCGTCGCATGCAACGCCAGGATGCCGCCTGGCTGGACCGCCAGCTCCGCGGCCATGCCAGGCCCGCCATGCGCCTTGGCCCCGGCCGCGCGCAGGGCTGCCAGATCCAGCAGCAGCAGATGGCCCCGCAGCAGGGCAGGGCGCAGCAATGCGATATCCGCCCCGCCGCCCAGCGGGCGCGAGGCGCTGTCCCAGGCGGTGATGCCGGCCGCGCCGGTGGCCAGCGCCATCTCGCGCAAGGCGCGCAGCGCCTGCGGCGCCAGGCGTGTCGCCGCGCCGGTCAGCACCGCGAAGCGCGTGCGGCATTCCGCCAGCTCTTCGGTGGCCGGCGCATCGGCGATGATGATGCCCGGCAAGTCCTGTGCGGCCAGGGATGCGCGCATTGCCGCTGTGGCCGGGGCGAAGACGGTCAGTGATGCATCGGCGGGCACGGCTGGGCGTGGCGCGCGGGCGGGCGGCGCTGGCGGCGCTTCGGGCGGGGTCTCGATCGGCGGCAGTTGCGGCAGGCGCGCGAGCACCGCCGCCGCCGGGCGTTCGGCACGCGTGAGCAGATGGGTCTGGCTGAAGCGGCGCGCCGCGGCCTCCGTCGTCAGGCTGCGGGTGGCCAGCACTGGCAGGCCGGCGGCTGCGCAGAAGGCCAGCAATTCCGGAGGTGCTGCGCGGCGGGCGGGGCAGAGCACCACCACACCCGGCTGGTGCAGTGCTTCGCGCGTCTCGGCCCAACTGGCCGCCGGCTGCACCCGCCAGGCGATGCGCCCTGGCTTGGCCGAGAGCGGCAGCAGCGCCTGTGCCGCATCACCCAGAGTGACCGTTCCGGGCTCGCCCAGAAAGGTCACTGGCAGGGGGAAAGGCTGGCGGGCGGCGGCGCGCGCCAGGGCGGCGACGGCGAATTCCAGCCCGGCCTCACCGCAGAGCGGCAGGGGGATCACCAGTTCGCGCGGCGGGCCGGCCGGGATGGGCGGGATCTCGGGCAGCGCGGCCTCGGTCAGCGTCACATCCGGCGCGTCCTCGCGCGCGGCGATCCAGGCGGCGATGTCAGGGTTGGCGGTGATGACCGCATCGGCGAGCCGCATCGCCTGGCGTTCGCAGGCATCGACCACCAGCGCCTCGGGCTCGTCGACGAAGCGGCCCTCCTCTTCCAGCCGGAACAGCAGCGGGCCGAGGGCGTGCAGCGTCATTGCCACGCCCTGATGCGCGAGCCCTGCCGCGCGGCGCGAAAGCGCCACCCCCAGCAGCCCGAGCCGTTCGGGCGCATGCACCGCATCGGGACTGAGTGCTGCGAGCGCGGAATCCACGGCGCAGGCGCGTGCCAGCCGATCGGCGCCGGCGGCGAACTCCAGCCCGATGCCCTGGCTGGCCAAGGCGCGGCCAAGCAGTGTTTCATGCGGCAGCGGCGGCGCGCCCTCCAGCGGCAGCAGCAGCGTCACGCGCCAGCCTTGGGCCAGCAGGCTCTCGGCCAGGCTCTCAGCCCAGAAGGCCAGCATCCGCTCCTGCCCCGGCATGGCCCGCAGATCGGGCGCGGCATGCCAGGAGAGGATGACCGCGTGCTTCATGGTGCTTCGGC
>JAIXVH010000340.1 GCA_027483125.1 Acetobacteraceae bacterium
AAACCTCACCCCGCCAAGGGCCGGGAGGCCCCTGGACCCCGGGTTTTGGGGAATGGGAGAGGGGCCATGATGCGCCCTTGATGACGGGAGCATCTGTGATGCCCCCTCTCCCATTCCCCAATAAAACTCATGGTTTCCAAAGGCCTTTCGGCCTTTGGTGGGTGGGGGTGTGGGGGAGGGCAAAGCCCTTCCCCACGGACCACCATCGTCACAGCGCCCGCCCAGGCGCCGTGCTCACGCGGCCTTCCTGGTTCCGTTGCCGCTGAAGGAGCCGCCTTCGGCTGCGAGTTTCTCGATCAGGGCTGCGGGTTTCAGGTTCGGGTCGTTGGTGGTTTCGGCGTAGTGGGCGAGTTTGTCGCGCACGTTTTTCAGGCCCATGCGGTCGGCGAAGAACATCGGTCCGCCGCGCCAGGCGGGCCAGCCGAAGCCGTTGGCGAAGATCACGTCGATGTCGATCGCGCGTGCGGCGATGTTCTCTTCCAGGATGCGTGCACCTTCGTTGACCATCGGCAGCAGCATGCGTTCGAGGATTTCCTGGTCTTCGATCTTGCGTCGGCGAACCTGCATCTTCTCCGCCATGTCGACGATGATGCGTTCCACTTCCGGGTCGGCGTGGCGGGCGCGCTTCTCGTCGTAGAGGTACCAGCCTTTGCTGGTCTTCTGGCCGAAGCGCCCGGCGGCCACCAACGCATCGGCGATGGGGGCCACGGTGCCGCGTGCCTTGCGGACGGCGGCGCCGATATCGAGGCCCGCGAGGTCGCCTGTGGCGCAAGGCCCCATGGCCATGCCGTAGGTTTCCATCACACGGTCGATATCGGCGGGAAGAGCGCCTTCCAGCAGCAGCTTTTCCAGCTGCGGCCCGCGCTTTCCGGTCATGCGGTTGCCCACGAAGCCATCGCAATTGCCGACGACGACGTTGACCTTGTTGATCCGCCTTCCGACATCCATGGCCGTCGCGATGGTCTCATGGCTGGAGGCCTTGCCGCGCACGATTTCCAGCAGGCGCATGACGTTCGCGGGCGAGAAGAAGTGCATCCCGCAGACCAGTTCCGGCCGCTTGGTGGCCGAGGCAATGGCGTCGATATCCAGCGTCGAGGTGTTGGAGGCCAGCACCACGCCGGGGCGGGCCAGCGCGTCGAGCTTGGCGAAGACCTCCTTCTTCACGCCCATATCCTCGAAGACGGCTTCGATGACGATGTCGGCCTCGCGCACCACGTTCCAGTCGGTGGAGCCCTTCAGGCAGGCGCGGCGCTTTTCGTATTCCGCCTGGGAGAGCTTGCCGCCCTGCACCGTGCGCTGCCAGTTGGCGTCGCACTTCGCCAGGCCACGCGCCAGCGCGTCCTCGGTCATCTCGACGATGGTGACCGGGATATGCGCATTGGCGAAGTTCATCGCGATGCCACCGCCCATGGTACCGCCGCCGATCACCACCGCATTCTTCACCGGCATCGGCTTGGTGTCTTCCGGCATGCCGGGGATGCGCGCGACTTCGCGTTCCCCGAAGAAGATGTGACGCAGCGCGAAGCTCTGCTCGCCTTCCACCAGGCGCTGGAATTGCTGGCGTTCGAACAGCAGCCCGTCGGTGAAGGAATGCGTCAATGCGGCGCGCACGGCCGCAGCGCAGCCTTTCGGGCTTTCCTGCCCGCGCGAGCGCTTGAGCAGTGCCGCGGCCGCGCCGTCGAAGGCGGCCAGATCAGCACCTTCGATCTTGTCGCTGCGGTCGCGGGCCAACGTGAATTTGCGGCCCGATTTCGCGGCCTCCCGCGCCCAGGCGATGGCCCCGCGTTCCAGGTCGCCTTCGATGATCGCGTCGATGAAGCCGAGCTTCACCGCCTCATCCGCGCGCACCGGCTCACCGCTGACGATGATCTTCAGCGCGGCCTCCGGGCCGATCAGCCGCGGCAGGCGCTGCGTGCCGCCCGCACCCGGCACGAAGCCGCGCTTGACCTCCGGCAGGCCCACCATGGCGGTGGGCGTGGCCACGCGCGCATGGCAGACGAGTGCCAGTTCCAGCCCGCCGCCCAGCGCGCTGCCATGGATGGCCGCGACGATGGGGATCTTGCTGGTTTCGATCGCCTCGAACACCTCGGGCAGGGAGGGCGGCTGGCGCGGCTTGTTGAACTCGGTCATCTCGGCACCGCCCGAGAACAGCCGCCCCTGGCCGATCAGCACAATGGCCCGCGCGCCTTCCTTGACGCAGCGCTGGATGCCGTTCAGCAGCCCCGCGCGCACGCCGGTGCGCAGCGTATTGACCGGCGGGTTGGCGATGCGCAGCACATGCACATCGCCATCGAATCCATGTTCCACGTAATGCGCATCGTCCATGGCGGCGCTTCCTTCCCGTTTTCTTCTGGAAGCATGTCAGGACGGGGCGCGCCTGCTGTCAACGGCGCTGCGCGTTGGGTGCCGCGGCCAGTGCCGCATGGGCGCGCGCAAAGCCGCGCATGGACAGCACGAGCGCGACATCCGCCCGTGCCGCATCCTGAATGATGATGCGCGCATTGTCGGGCTCCGCGCGCAGGCTGCGCAGCACGGGCTCGGTCAGCGGCGCCGATGCGATGCAGCCCTCGCTCACGCAGCGCTGGAATTCCAGCCGCAGCGTCTCGCCGCCCAGCATGAGCCGCACCTGGCCTGGCAGGTGCACGCCCAGCGGCAGCACGGCCGCCACCACCTGCTGGCCCTGCTGGCCAAGACGGCCGACCAGCAGCTGCGCCGCCGGCCGACCCTGGGCGGTATTGGCCACGCTTGCGATCTCGCATTGGCGTTGCGGCGCCACCTCGCAGCGCAGCTGCCAGTCATTGAAACTGGCCATGGTGCGGTCCTGCGCGGCAGCGGCGCCGGACAGAACAACCAGGGGCAGTGCCAACACCCGCATCCGCTGCAAGAAACCGATTTTCATCGCATGATCCTGATTGCCTGGAGTGGCTGAATTCTGCTCTCAAGCGCGAGAGTGTTTTCGGGCGAGAGCGGTTTGCTCAACTGGTTCCGCAAGCGCCCGAGCCATAGCCACGCGACTGATACTCCAGCGCCGCCACAGGCGGAACAGGCCATGCATGCCGGTGATTGGCAGCGCGCGGCGGCAAGCGTCCGACCTTGCCTGATATGCCCGGGATGCCCGGGCTGCCCGCGGTCGCGGCCTGATCACCAGCGCCGGGCAGGCCCGCAATCGAGGTGGATGAAGCCATCGCGCCGGTACAGCCCGACGCCGCCCAGCTGCATGTCCGCCGCCGCCCGCGCCAGATGCATCGAGCCACGGCCAGGCAGCTGCACATCGGCGGCCATGCCCGACATGTGCAGCGACACGCGCGACACACGGCGCGATTGCCGCGCCCGCGCCGCATTGGTCTCCGGCGCGCGATAGCCCGAGATCACCAGCCAGGTCTCATCGGAATCGAGGCGGTGCTGCACGCTGGACAGCACGTCGAACAGGCGCGGGTCCATGGGTGTCGCTTCCTCCATGCCCGGGTCGCGCATCACCCAGTCCAGGCGGCGCAGCATCTCGCGGTCATAGCGGCCGTCGCGGAAATAGACGCCCGAGACGCTCTCTCCCGTCTGCACACGGCGGATGCCTATGCGGCGCGTGCCGCCCACCACCTGCGCCACGACGGGCGACGGCAGCAGCGGCGCGGCGGCAGCGGCCAGCGCGCCCAGCAGCAGGCCACGGCGGGCCGGCTGGGCTGGCGCCTCGGCGGCTTCCAACGCGTCGCAGGCAGGGCAGCAGGAGAACACCCGCATGGATCAGCTCCGCGCCGCCATCGGCCGAGCGGCGCCACGTTCCATCGCTGCCCACCAGGCGCGGTCCAGCCCGTAGATGTCGGGGCGAACGCGCACGCGATCGGTCTCCACAACCACGGTGTTGTACAGCAGCCGCACCGGCGGCTGGCGGCGCAAGGCGATGGTGAAGGTGCGTCCGGCAGCGATCGAGGACTGCATGCGCGCACGGTCCCAGCCTTCGAGACCTTCCATCGCCAGCACCAGGAAATCCATCGGCGCGCCGAGGCGGATGCAGCCGGAGGAGAAGGCCCGCTCGCCCCGCGCGAACAGGTTCCTGTCCGGCGTGTCGTGCATGAAGATGTCTTCGGAATTCGGCATGATGAATTTCAGCCGGCCGAGCGCATTCGCCTCGCCAGGGTCCTGGCGCAGGAAGAAGGGGAAGCGGTCACGCGTGAAGCTGCGCCAATCGACGGTGGTGGGATCCACCTCGACGATCTCGCCCTCCACGCGCTGGAAGATGCGCGTGCCTGAGCGCTGCAAGGCCAGCGGGTTGCGTTGCAGCAGCGGCAGCTTGTCCTCGACCGCATTGCGCTGCGGCACGCCCCAGGGGGGGTTGAACTGCACCGAGGTCATGCGCGTGGCCAGCAGCGGTGTTGCGCGCGCCGGACGGCCGACGATGACGGGCATGTCCATGATGGCGCGATCGCCCTCGCGGACATGCAGCATGAAGTCAGGGATGTTGACGTCGATGCGGCGGTCGCGGCCGGGCTGCGTGGCGGCGCGGCGCATATCCAGCGCCACGCGCAGGCTGAGCGCATCCATCGCGGCAGTGCGGTTCAACGCCGCCTGGGTTCCACCGCCCACCCGCGCATCGGCTTCAAGGCCGGCGGCGGACTGAAAGCGGCGCACAGCGGCCTGCAGGCTTTCGTCATAGCGCGCCGGATCGGCGACCGGGGTCGCGGCCAGGGCCGGGTCGGTCGCGGCAAGGCGGGCACGCAGGGCGGGCACGCGCACGGCGTCGCTGCGGCCGGGCTCGATGGTGCCGCCGGTGGGCACCTGCGGCAGGGCGCCACGGGCCGCGCGCGCTTCGCTCTCGGCCAGGGTGCGCTTGATCGCGGCAGCACCCGGCGTCGCGTCCGAGGCGCGGTCCAGCACGGCCACCGCATCGCCCGACTGCATCTCCGCAAGCCAAGGCTGCAATGGCACCTGCGACATGTCGCGGCGCACATCGATGCGACCGGCCGGCGGCTGCGCGCGGCCGTGCAGCAGGTCCTGCAGGGCCTGGCGCGCGGCGGACTGCACGGCGGCCGTGTAGCCCGCAGTATCACCCATGGCGGCCTCACGCGGGGGGACCGCATACCAGGACGGATCCAGGCCATCGGCCGACAGCCTGCGCAGGCGGTCCGCCAGGCGGTGCGTCGAATCCAGCGATTGCGCCCGCGCGGGCAGCGCGGCCACGGTAGCGGCGGCGCCCAGGAGCATGGCGCGGCGGTCCATCGACGGCATGGTCATGCCCACGATCCTCGGTGTTGTGAGCGGGAAAATCCCCAGCGATCCTGTGGATAGCGCAAGCCGCGCCGCACCGCAAAGCTTGACGCCGCCCCCCGGCGCGCGGTTCGCTGACAGCATGAGCCCGCTCGACGCTGCCCGCCCCAATTCCGACCTGGACAACGCGCTGGCCGATGCCCATGCGCGCTATGCCGCGGCGCGGCCGAACAGCGCCGCGATCCATGCCCAGGCCCGCAGCGTCATGCCTGGCGGCAATACACGCACGGTGCTGTTCTACACACCCTTCCCCACCGCCATGCAGCGCGGAGAGGCCGCGCGGCTGTGGGATGCGGATGGCCGCGAATACACGGATTTCCTGGGCGAATACACGGCCGGGCTGTTCGGCCATTCGGAGCAGCGAATCCTCTCGGCGGTGAAGGCAGCGCTGGACCGCGGCATCAACCTGGCCGGCGTGGGTGAGGCGGAGGGGCGGCTCGCGCAGACCCTGGCGGCGCGCTTCCCGGCCATCGAACTTGTGCGCTTCACCAATAGCGGCACCGAGGCCAATCTGATGGCGCTGGCCGCCGCCCGCGGCTTTACCGGCCTGCCCGATGTGATGGTGGCGCGCGGTGGCTACCATGGCGGCGTGCTGACCTTCGCCAGCGAGAAAAACGCCGTGAACGTGCCCATGCCTATGCACTTCATGGACTACAACGACACCGAGGGCGCGGCCGCTTCGATCCGCGCGCTGAAGGGGCGCCTGGGCGCGGTGCTGGTGGAACCCATGCTGGGCTCCGGCGGCTGCATCCCGGCCAGCCGTGAATTCCTCGCAGGGCTGCGCGCCGCCTGCGACGATGCCGGCGCAGTGCTGATCTTTGACGAGGTCATGACCTCCCGCCATTCAGAGGGTGGCATGCATGCGCTGCACGGCATCACGCCCGACCTGGTCACTCTGGGCAAATACATCGCCGGCGGCATGAGCTTCGGCGCCTTCGGCGGGCGTGCAGCGGTGATGAATGTGTTTGACGGCCACCGGCCCGGCGCGCTCTCCCATGCCGGCACCTTCAACAACAATGTCTGGTCGATGGCGGCCGGCAATGTCGCGATGGGCGAGATCTTCCGTGGCGAGGTGGTGGGCGCGCTGTTCGCGCGCGGCGAAAGGCTGCGCGCAGCGCTGAACGCCGCCTGCGCCGAGCTGCCCATGCAGTTCACCGGTGCGGGCAGCATGATGGCCGCGCATTTCCGCGCCGGCGCCATCACCACGCGCTACGACAACACGGCCGCCGAAGAAAAGCTGCGCGAATTATTCTTCTTCGACATGCTGGAAGCCGGCTTCTACCTGGCCCGGCGCGGCATGATCGCACTGTCGCTGCCGATCACCGATGCGGATTGCGACAGGCTGGTCCAGGCGGTGCGGGAATTCGCGGCGCTCAGGCGCGGCTTGTTCAGCTCAGCACCCAGCCCACGAGCAGTATAGCGGCAACCAACAGCAGGACCGCGCGAATCAACGCCCAGGTCTCGCCGCGCGCTTCGCCATCTTCGGGGTGGGCGATGCGAATAGGCGTGGGCGCGTCATTGCGCTTCGCAAGACCACTGGGGATCGCGTTTTCGTCAGAGGTCTTTGTGGCCATTCTGGCTGCTCTTGAAACCTATGGTTGCAGGGGGATACACCATACACGACGCATGATTCAACGAGTCGTCCGCAAGTGCAAGTGGCAAATACATGACTGCGCCGCTATGCCCCTCAGCGGGCTCGCCATACCCCCGCCCGCACCGCCTGCGCCGCAAACAGCCCATAGGCGGTGATACCCGCCGCGACGGCCAGGAAATGGCCCATCAGGCCCATGCCCAGCACATCCCCCAGCAGCCAGCCGCCGAGCACCGCGATCCCAAGCCGGGACAGCCCGGCCACCACCGGCCAGCCCATCCGCCCCGCGCCCATGGCCGCAAAATACATCGCCATGCCCAGGCCGAATCCGGCGAAGGCCGGCCCGATGCAGGACAGCGCGAGGGCGGCGATGGCCAGCACCTCGGCATCCGAAGCGAAGACGGAGGCGAAGGTGACGGGTGCCGCCGCCACCGTCACCCCAACCACCGCGCAGACCGCGAACGCCATGCCGCCGCCCACCCAGGCGGTGCGCCGTGCCAGCGGCCAGTCGCCCTGCCCCACCGCGCGGCCGACCAGCGCCGTCAGCGCAGAGCCCACGCCGAAGGCCAGCGGGATCATCATGAATTCCAGCCGCGCCGAAACGCCATAGGCCGCCACCGCCGCCGCGCCATAGACGGCCAGTTGGGCGGTCACCAATATTGTCGTCAGGTTCGATACCGCGGCCAGCGCGCAGGCCACCGCGCCCACCGAGAGGATGCGCTTGAACAGCGCGCCCGAGAGCGGCACGCGCAAGGATGGCCGGAAGCCCGCAGCCCCCGAGAACACCACCCAGCCCTGCGCCAGCGCCGCCCCCCACATCGCGACACCGAAGGCAATGCCCAGCCCCGCCAGGCCCATGCCCATCGGCAATGCCAGCAGCCAGCCCAAGGCCGGCACCAGCGCCCAGGCAATCGCATTGATCCGCGCGGCCAGCGCATGCCGCCCCGCCCCGCGCAGGACCGATGCCAAGGTATTCGCAAGCCAGGCGGGCAAAGCGCCCAGGCCGAACATCCACATCGCATAGGGCGCGCCGGCGGCGGCCGCTTCCGGGCCGCCGATCGCGGTCAGGATGGGCCAGGGCAGCAGCACCATCAGCACCACAAAACCTGCTGAGAAGCACAGCGCGATGATCAGCGCGTGCAGCACCATCGCACTGGCCTGCTGCGGCTGCCCCGCACCGAGCGCGCGCGCCACCGCCGAGACCACACCGCCGCCCATCGCACCCGCGCTCATCTGCCCCAGCAGCAGCGCGAAGGGCAGCACCACCGCGTAACCGGCCAGCGCGGCGCGGCCCAGCTGGGCTGCGATAGCGGTCTCCACCAGCAGGGCCGCGGCCTGCAGCAGCGACAGCATGGTGGTGGGCGCCGCCAGTGCGAGAATCCCTCGCGCGATGGCGCCGTTCTTCACGCGAAGCGCTCGGGCGCGAAGGGCGCCAGGTTGATATTGGGCGCCGGCCCCAATATGGCGCGCGCCAGCACCGCGCCGGTCGGCGCCGAACTGGTCAGGCCCAGATGCCCATGGCCGAAGGCGCACCACAGGCCTGGCCAGCGCGCGACCGGCCCCACCACCGGCAGGCTGTCCGGCAGGCAGGGGCGGTGGCCCATCCAGAAGGGCTCCGCGCTGTCGGTGCGCGCGGCGGGGAAGACGCGCTTCACATCCTCCAGCAGGTATTGCGCGCGGCGGGGGTCGGGCGGGCGTTTCAGGCCGCCGAATTCCACCGTGCCGGGGACGCGCAAGCCCCCTTCCATGGGCGAGAGGAAGGCCTTGCGGTCGGAGGCGACGACGGGCCGTTCCAGCGTGATGCCGGCATCGGGGATCATCACGTGATAGCCGCGCTGGCTCTCCAGCGGGATGCTAAGCCCAAGCGGCCGCAGCAGGGCTGCCGACCACATGCCGGCGGCCAGCACGACGTGATCCGCGGCCAGCGGCCCGGCATCGGTCATGACGCCGGTGGCGCGGCCGCCCTCGGTGATGATGGACTGCACGCGGCCGCGCTGCAGTGTCGCGCCCATGCGCTGCGCGCCGCGCAGGAAGGTCAGCGCATGGCGCTGTGGATTGGTCGACGAACCCTGGTCGGGCAGCAGCACGCCCAGCGTGTATTCGGGCGCGATGCCGGGCTGGAATTCGGCCAGCGCCGCGCCGCGCAGGATCTCGAAACGGTGCCCGAAACGCCGGCGCAGCGAGAAGCTGCCGGCATCCTTCGCGAAGCCGGCTTCGTCCCGGTACAGCTGCAGCTGGCCGTTCTCCCGCAGCAGGTCCAGCGCGCCTTCCTCGGCCAGCATCATGCGGTGATGGTCGATGGCGTTGCCTTGCAGCGCCTGCAGGGCCTCGGCGATTTCCAGCACGCGGGCTGGCTTCGCACTGGCCACGAAACGCCACAGCCAGGGCAGCACGCGTGGCAGCACCGTGGGCGGAATGCGCAACGCGCCGCGCGGGTCGGTCAGCATGCCCGGCACCTGCTTCAGCACGCCCGGCATGGCCAGGGGTGCGACCGACCCCTGGCTCAGCGCGCCGGCATTGCCATAGGAGGCGCCGGAGGCCGGGTCCTCGGGGTCGATGATCGTCACGCGGCCGCCGGCGCGTGCCAATTGCCAGGCCAGCGCCAGGCCGACCACGCCGGCGCCCGCGATGATGATGTGCTGCGTCACGCCTGCATGGTCGGGCCTGCGCGCGGGTTGCGCAAGGCACTGCTTGACGCTGCCACGGCGCGGGCGGACAGTTTCGGGAACGAGGACACGTCCATGCGAATCATCCCCAACAACGGCACCGGCGCGCGCGTGCTCGATGCCGATCTTTCGCGCCCGCTGAATGCGGCGGATTTCGATGCGCTGCTGCAGGCGCTGGGGCGGCATGGCGTGCTGCATATTCCGGGCCAGGATATCGAAGCGCCCGCGCTATCGGCCTTCGGTTCGCGCTTCGGCACGCTGGAGGTGAATGTCGCCAACATGTTCCACGCGCCCTCCCATCCGGAGGTGATGATCCTGTCCAACAAGAAGGATGCCGCTGGCAAGCCCGTGGGCCTGGGCGATGCCGGCCAGGGCTGGCACACGGACATGTCCTATTCCTCCGAGATCGCGCTGGCCAATGTGCTGCACGCCAAGGAAGTGCCGCTGCGCGACGGCGTGGCCCTGGGCGCCACGCAGTTCCTCGACATGCACGCCGCCTGCGCCGATCTGCCGGCCGAGATCCGCGCCCGCATCGCAGGCCGCCGCGCGCTGCATGATTTCGAGAAATTCTGGGACATGGTGCGCGTCCGCCCCGGCTCATTGCGCCCGCCTTTGACGCCGGAACAGCGCGCCAAGAAGCCGCCGGTCTGGCAGCCCATCATCCGCCGCCACCCGATCACCGGGCGGGATGTGCTGTATTGCAACCCCGGCTACGCGACCCGGATCGAAGGGCTGGAAGCCGCCGAATCGCAGGCGATTCTGGAATTCCTGTTCCGTCACCAGATGCAGGCGAAATACCTCTACAGCCATGCCTGGACGCCGGGCGATGTGTTGATGTGGGACAATATCGGCACCATCCACAATGCCGTGGCCGACTACGCGGCCGATGAGCCACGCTACATCCTGCGCGTGCAGGTGATGGCCGATCGCTACGCCGCGGAGCTTGCGGCATGAAGCTTGCCATGGCGCTGCTGGACGGGCGCGAGACGCTGGTCGCGGCCCTGGGGGATGCGCTGGTGCCGCTGCACGCCGCGGCGCATGCCGCCGGCAGCCAGCCGCCGCCCGCCGATGTTCTAGGCGTGATCCAGGGCGGGGATGAGACCATGCTGCTCTGCCTGCGTGCGCTGGCCTTCGCCACGCGCCCCGAACAGGCGGCGCTGCGCCGACCCATGGCACCGCTGCTGGCGCCGCTGCGACCGGGCAAGGTGCTGGGTGTGGGCCGCAACTACGCCGACCACGCGAAGGAGGTGGGCGGGCCGGCACTCGCCGCGCCGCGCATCTTCCTCAAGCCGCCTTCCTCGATCTGCGGTCCTGGGACTGCCGTGCGCATCCCGCCCGCCGTCACCAAGCCCGATTGGGAGGCCGAACTGGCCGTCGTGATCGGCACGCCCGCGCGCGATGTGGAGGCCGGCAATGCGCTGCTGCATGTGGCGGGCTACACCGCCTTGAACGACATCTCGGCGCGCGAATTCCAGTTCGACCAGCCCTTGCCCATGACCAGCTTCGCCAAGGGGCTGGATGATTTCTGCCCGATCGGGCCCTGGCTGGTCACCGCCGATGAGGTGGGCGAGCCCTTTGATATCGAAGTGGTCTGCCGCCTCAACGGCGAGGAGGTGCAGCGCGGCAACACGCGCGACCTGATCCATTCGGTGCCGGCGCTGATCGCCTATCTGTCGCGCTACATGACGCTTCAACCCGGCGACATCATCGCCACCGGCACGCCCGCCGGATCGGGGCATTTCCGCAACCCGCCGCGCTATCTGAAGCCGGGAGACGCGCTGGAGATCGATATCGCGCGCGTCGGCCTGCTGCGCCATTCCATCGCCTGAGGAGGTTCCATTGCTGCGCCTTGTTCTCGCCACCCTGCTGCTGGCGGCTCCCGCCATGGCGCAGGAATTCCCGTCGCGCCCGGTCCGCGTGATCGTCTCGCTCGCCCCCGGCGGCAATGCGGACATCAATGCGCGCGCCGTCTCCGCCGCGCTGTCATCGCTGATGGGCCAGCAATTCGTGGTGGAAAACCGCCCCGCCGCGGGTGGCACGGTGGCGGTGGCTGATGTCGCGCGCGCGGCACCCGATGGCTATACGCTGCTGGTCGGCGCGCTGGGCTCGCATGTGCTGAATGTGGGGCTGTACCGCAACCAGCCGGTGAACCCGATCACGGATCTGGCGCATATCACCATCAGCAGCGAAAGCGCGATGGTGGTGGCAGCACACCCCTCGCTGGGCGTGCGCAACCTCGCGGAATTCCGCGCCGCACTGGCCGCGCGGCCGGGGCAGGTGCCATTCGGTTCCTCGGGCAATGGCACCACCGGGCATATCGCGGGCATGCTGCTGCTGCACACGCTGGGTGTCACCGCGCAGCATGTGCCCTATCGCGGCAGCGCTCCGGCCTTCGTTGATCTCTCGGCCGGGCGCATGATGTTCCAGACCGACACGATCAGCTTCCTGCAGGAGCATATCCGCGCCGGCACGGTGGTGGGCATCGTCAATGGCGGGGCTGCGCGCAGCGCCACCCTGCCCGACCTGCCCACGGGTGCCGAGGCCGGCATCCCCGGCTTCGTCGCCACCACCTGGACGCCCTGGTCGGCACCCGCCGGCACGCCGCCGGCGATCCTGGAACTGCTCTCCGCACGCATCCGCCAGGTGCTGGCCGAAGGGCCGGTGCGCGAGCGGCTGCTGGGTCTGGGCAACACCATCCCCGCGGACATGACGCCCGCACGCACCACCGCCTTCATCCGCGCCGAGGCCGATAAATGGCTGCCCGTGGTGCGCGCCACAGGCGCGAGCCTCGACTGATGCTGCACGCCACCGCTGCTTCCATCCACGCCCAGGCCATGGCCGTGCTGACCGCCTGGGGCATGCCCGAGGACATGGCGCGCACCACCGCCGACATCATGGTCGAGACCGACCTGACCGGCATCGACAGCCACGGAATCTCGATGCTGCCGAGCTATGAGGAGCTGTACCGCAAGGGCCAGCTGCGCGTCGCCGCACGGCCGCGCGTGCTGCGGGAGCATGGCGCGACGGCGCTGCTTTCGGGCGAGGATGGGCTCGGGCACCCCGTCTCCGTGCAGGCGATGAACCTGGCGGTGGATCTGGCAGCGGACCATGGCGTGGGGGTGGTCGGCGTGGTGAACAGCCATCATTTCGGCGCGGCGGGTGCCTATGCGCGTATTGCATCACGGCGGGGGATGATCGGCCTCGTCACCTCCTCCACACGCGGCGTCATCATGGTGCCGACGGGGGCTGCCGAGCCGGTGCTGGGCACCAACCCCATCGCCTTTTCCGCGCCCGCGCGGCGCAACCGCGACGTGGTGCTGGACATGGCGACCACGACGGTCGCGGGCAACAAGGTCCGCGTGATGGGGCTGAAGGGCAAGGACATCCCGCCCGGCTGGGTGCTGGATGAGAAGGGCGATGCGGTGACCGATCCGGCGCGCGCCAATGCCTATGTGTTCCAGGAAAAGCTCGGCGGGATTTCGCCACTCGGCGGCACGGGGCTGATGGGCTCGCACAAGGGATATGGGCTGGCGCTGCTCGCGCATATCCTGGGCGGCACGCTGGTGGGGGCGAGCTTCTCGCCGATCCGCAACCGCACGCAGAAGGGCGATGCGCCGAACAATATCGGACACTTCTTCCTGGCCCTGGCGCCCGGCGTATTCCGCGACGAAGCCGATTTCGCGAATGACCTGGATGACGCGATCGACGTGCTGCACGCCGCCCAACCCGCCGACCCGGCACAGCCCGTGTTGATCCCCGGCGAGCCCGAGGAGATCGAACGCGCGCATCGCGAACAGCACGGCGTGCCGATCACGCCGGCGCTGGAAGCGCAGCTGCGCGATGTCGCGCGCGGGGCCAATGCGCCCTTCCTGCTGGAACCCGCCGATGGATAACGCGCCGCTCGCCGGCATTCGCGTCATCGAGGTCGCGCAGAACATCGCCGGCCCCATCTGCGGCCAGATCCTGGCGCAGCTGGGCGCGGATGTGGTGAAGGTCGAACGCCCCGGCAGCGGCGATGATGCGCGCGGCTGGGGGCCGCCCTTCATCACCGATGGCACCAGCACCACCTTCATCGCCTGCAACCGCGGCAAGCGCAGCCTGGTGCTGGACCTCAAGCGCGACGCGGCGAAGCTGGATGCGCTGTGCGCCACGGCCGATGTCTTCGTGCAGAACATGCGCCCCGGCATGCTGGAGGAGATCGGGCTGGGCGCCGATACGCTCTGCGCGAAGCATCCGCGGCTGGTCTATGCCGGCATTTCCGCCTTCGGCCATACCGGTCCGCGCGCCATGGAGGGCGGCTACGAACCCATCCTGCAGGGCTATTCCGGCCTGATGATGATGAATGGCGAGGAGGGCGGCCCGCCCACCCGCACCTCGCCGCAAATCCTCGATATCGGTACCGGGCTATGGGCGGCGCTCGGCGTGGTGGCGGCGCTGCATCGCAGGCGCGATACCGGGCGTGGCGGGCGTGTCGATGCGTCCCTGCTGGAGACCGCGCTGGGCTGGATGGGGCCGCATTTCGCGGGGTTTTCCGTCAGCGGACAGAACCCCAAGCGGCACCTCTCGGGCAATCCCAATACGGTGGTGTTCCAGGCTTTCGCCACGGCCACGCAGCCCATCATGGTGGCCGCCGCCAATGACCGGCTATTCGTGAAGCTCTGCGGCGTGATGGGCATCGCCGAGGATGATCCGCGCTTCGCCACCAACCGGCTGCGGGTGGCGAACAAGGCCGCACTGCTGGCCATGCTGGAGCCACGCTTCGCTGCACAGCCGGCTGATCACTGGCTGGGCTTGCTGAATGCGGCGGGCGTGCCCTGCGGGCCGGTGAACACCATCTCGGCCATGGCGGTGGATGCGCAGGTGGCCGCACTCGGCGCGCTGGAAGCCTGGGGCGAGGTGACCGCGACCGGGCTGCCGATCAACCTCGATGGCGCGAAGCCGCGGGCGGCGCGCGGTGCGCCGGCCATCGGCGAACACACGGCCGAAATCCTGCGCGAAGCGGGACTCGATTAACCGCGCGTATCGCTGCGGAACACCTTGCTGACCACGCGCCAGCCCTCGGCCAGCTTCAGCAGCACCAGGCAGTCGGTGAAGAAGCGCGGCGGGATGGCGCAGTTCAGCTTCACCATCACCATGTCCGGCCCCGCCAGGTCGATCGACAGGATGCGGTCATGCCGTGCCAGCGACTGCGCCGCCGGTGCGGGCCGGCTGCGCAGCATGGCCAGCCATTCGGCGCGCGGCATGACCGCCAGCGTGCCGTCCGCGCGCACGCTGCGCAGATCGGCCTGCGGGTGGAAGGCGGCGGCGATCTTGTCGGCATCGCCTTCGTACAGCCCGTCCAGATAGGTCTGCACGACCGACTGGATGGCGGACAGCGACGGCGCGTCCAGCGTGCCGCTGCGGGCCATAACGACGTCGGGCATGGACGGCTCCTTCACGGGTTCCTCTGGCGGCAGTAAAGCTGGACATCCCGGAGGGAACAAGAATGATGTCCGCGACGCGCCGCACGCTTCTGGCCACCCCGCTGCTGCTGCCAGGCCTGGCCCGCGCGCAGGCTTGGCCCGCGCGG
>JAIXVH010000368.1 GCA_027483125.1 Acetobacteraceae bacterium
CTGGCCTCGCCCTTCTGGTCGATATTGATCTTGATGGTGATCGGCAGGCCGTGCAGCGGGCCTTTCGGGCCCTTCTGCGCATCGAGTGCGCGGGCGCGTGCGATGGCACTCTCCGACAGGTCGGTCACCACGGCATTCAGCGATGGGTTGACCGCGTGCATGCGCTCGATCGCGGCGCGCACCGCGGCCTCGGCGCTGACCTCGCCCGAGCGTGTGAGGGCTGCGAGTTCGCTGGCATTGCGTTGCCACAGTGATGTCATGCGTTGCTTCCTCCGTGCTCGATCACCGCATGGGCGCGGCCGGCGCGCAACCGGGGCGCAACCGCCGCGCATGACGTTTCCGTCATGCTGCATCCGAGGCGCGGGGCCGTGCGTCGTGCAGTCAGCGGGGCGGTTGGCGCCGCGCACCACGCCATGGAGAGACCGCATGACCCAGACCCTTCGCGCCGCCTTGCTGGCCGCGACCGCCTTGCTCGGCGCAGAGGCCGCCCAGGCCACCACCCTGGTGGCGCTGACCACCGACAACCAGCTGCTGCGCATAGACAGCGAAACCCGCCGCGCCATGGCGCCCGCGCGCATCACCGGCGCCGATGGCCAGGTGGTGGGCATCGACCAGCGCCCGCAGGATGGCAGGCTCTATGGCGTGACCGATCGCGGGCAGATCGTCACCATTGACCCCGCCAATGGCCGCGCCACGCAGGTCTCGCGCCTGAACGTGCCCTTCCAGCCCGGTGGCCGGGCGGTGGTGGATTTCAACCCGGTCGCCAACCGGCTGCGCGTGATGGCGATGGATGGGCAGAACCTGCGCGTGAATGTCGAGACCGGAGAGGCGGTGCAGGATGGCCGGCTGAAAAACGCCCCCGGCGCGCTGGGTGAGGTGATGCCGCGCGTCGTCGCCGGCGCCTATACCAACTCCATGGCCGGTGCGACGGCCACCATGCTGCTGACCATCGATGCCGCGCAGAACGCGCTCAATGTGCAGAACCCGCCCAATGACGGCGTGCAGGCACCGCGGGCGCGGCTGTCGGTGCCACTGCCCGGCGGCGCTGCCGCCTTCGACATCCTGGCCGAGGGCAACCAGGGCATCCTGATCGCCGACGGCGCGCTGCACATGCTCAACCTCGAGAGCGGCGCCATCACCACGCGCGGGGCCATCACCGGCCTGCCAAGGGGTGCCGAAGTGATCGATGTCGCGGTGATGCGCTGATCACGGCAAGGGCGGCGTGACGAAGCCCTCGCGCAGCCGGTCCACCACCGGCAGCGCGCGGGGCTTGGGCCGGCGCGCCGCCTGGCGCCTTGCATAGACCTCGGTCAGCAGCACTTCCCCGCCGGCCGAGCGTTCCAGCGTCAGCCGACGCGAGAACATCGCATTCGACCCGTCATGGCGGCTGATCATCACGATCCCGGCCTGGGGCAGGGCGGTGGTCAGCAGGCGCAGCAACTGGTTCGCATGCTCCTGGCCCAGCGCATCGGTCGCGTGGCCCAGCACGATCCAGCCGGGCCTGCGCAGCAGCATCCGCGCGAAGGAGATGCGCTGCAATTCCGCGGCACCCAGGATGCGCCCCCAATCGGCGTGCTCGTCCAGCCGCGGTGCCAGGTAGCCCAGCTCCACGCTGTCCAGCACCGCAAGCAGCGCTGCCTCGTCCTGCGCGTCGGGGGATTGGGGGAAGATCAGCGCATCGCGCAGCCGCCCCTCGGGCAGGAAGGGCCGCGCGCCCACCGCCATCATGCTGGCCTCATCGGGCAGGTCCAGCATGCCGCGGCCCCAGGGCCAGATGCCGGCGAGTGCGCGGAACAGCGTGTCCATCGCCTCGGCATCGCCATCGACCAGGATGTGCTCGCCTGGCTCCACCCACAGCGTCAGCGGCGGCAGGATGGCGGTGCCATCGGGGGCGGCGACCGACAATTCCTGCGCGCCGATCCAGGAGCCGGGATTGCGGTCGAGGTTGATCGCCGTCTCGCCGCGCCGCGCGGCCTCCTGCGCCACGGTCTCCACCGCATCCTCCAGCGCCAGAATCCGCTCGACCGAGGCACGCCATTCCGCGAGCCTGGCCAGGTTGTCGATCGGCCAGGACAGCGCGCCGGTGACCTGCTGGAAGGCGGCCGCCGACTGGATCAGCCGCCCGAGCGAGAGCGAGCCGTCCAGGAAGCGCGGCGTGCCGACCAGCAGCGGCAGCACGCCGGCCAGCGTGCCATGCACGGCCGAAAAGGCCGCCAGCCGCGCCAGGCCGATGGTCTGCCCGCGCCATGAGGGCAGCATGGCCGCGAAGACATCCCCCAGCCTTTGCCGTTCGCGGGTTTCGCCGCGTGCAATCGCGATCGGCTCGCCCGCTTCCCGCGCCAGGGCCAGGCTGAAGCGGAAATCCGCCTCCCGCGTTTGCCGCGCATCGGTCGCGCGCACCAGCGGCCGGCCGAGCATGAAGGCGATGGCAGCGCCAATGCCGGCATAGGCGAAGGCCAGCAGCACCAGATGCCCCGGCAGCCCGACACCGCCCAGCACCACCAGCCCCGACAGCGACCACAATATGCCCACGAAGGCGAAGAGCAGCAGCGCGGAATAGAGCAGGCTGCTGGCCATATCGACCGTGTGTTCGGTGGCGATGCGGATATCCTCGGCGATGCGGCCATCGGGGTTGGCGTGGTCGCCGGGGATCAGCCCCGCCTGGTAGTGCCGGCCCTCGGCCATCCAGCGGTCCAGCACGCGGCGGGTGAGCCAGCGGCGCCAGTCGATCTGCCATTGCCGGCGCACCAGCACATGCAGCGTATTGGCCAGCATCATGCCCAGCAGCAGCAGCAGGAAGATCACGACCTGGGCGATGGCGTGTTCGGTGGAGCGGCGTTCCAGCGCGTCGAACAGATCTGCCGACCAGATGTTGAACCGGATGGCCAGGCCCGCCTGGATAATGACCAGCAGGGCCAGCGCGCCGGTCAGCAGACGGGCGCGCCATTGTCCGGGATCGGTCCAATAGCCGCCGGTCAGGCCGCGGCAGGCGGCGAAGAAATGGCGGGGCGGTTCGCTGGGGGCGGCCGCGCTCATGCAGCGCCTGGGGGGCGCTGCGGATGGGCGGTGATGGGCATGGATGCTCCGCGCCAGGGGGGCGCGAGGCATGGGTAGCACGAAAGCTGCCGCCGCGGCGGCAGATCAGCCGAAAGTGACGCGCGCCTCGCCCAGGCCCTCATAGGCCACCCGCACCTCGCAGGGGCCATCGAGCCAGATAGGCGGTGTGACCGAGCCGAGCCAGACCACCTGGCCGGCCTTCAGCCCACCAAAGACCTGCGCGGCCGGGGAGCCGGCCAGCCAGGCCAGCGCCTGCATCGGGTGGCCCAGCAGGTCGCGGCCATGGCCGGCCCCGCGCGAGACGCCATCGATCCAGATCTCGCCGCGCGTGGCGCCGAGGTCCACCGCGCGCCAATCGCCCGCTGCCGCCAGCACGCCTGAGGCATGAAACACCTGGTCGGCGATCAGCGTGGGCGTGCCGAGTTCGGCCAGGTCCCCATAGCGCTTTTCCACGATCTCGATCGCGGCCATCACCTCGGCCACGGCGGCCCGCGCGGCTTCGGGCGTGCAGGGGGCGGCGGGCAGGTCAGCGCCGAGCCGCACCGCGATCTCGCATTCCACGCCGGGTGCCAGGAAATCCGCGAAGCGAACCGAGAGCGGCGAGGCATTGAGCGAGCCGGCCGGCACGAAGCCCGCCGCCGGGCCGCTCAGCCCGAGATAATCCTGCATCTGCTTCGTCGTCGCGCCGATCTTGAAGCCCGCCGGCGGCAGCGCGCCCATGGCGGCGGCCACCTGATGCTGCAAGGCGTAGCCGGCAGCGACATCGGCGGGCGCATCAGCCAGCGGCGCCAGAACCGTCTTGCCCCGGCGCGCGGCCAGGATCGCATCCACGCTCATCATTCCCTCCCCAGTTCGTACAGCGCCACCGCCGCGGCGGCCGAGACATTCAGGCTTTCCATCTCGGGCCGGATCGGCAGGCGGCAGATCTCGTCGCAATGCTCGCGCGTCAGCCGGCGCATGCCATCGCCTTCCGCGCCCAGCACCAGTGCGACGCGGCGCGAGCCCAGCTTCGCGCCGGCCAGCGTGGTGCGCGCATCGCCATCCAGCCCCACCACCCAGCAATCCAGCCGCTTCAATTCCTCGATGGCGCGGCTGAGATTGACCACGCGGATGATCGGCACGAGCTCCAGCGCGCCGGATGCCGCGCGCGCCAGCGCCCCTGTCTCGGGCGGCGCGTGGCGGTCCTGCATGACCACGGCCGCGGCCCCGAAGGCGGCCGCGCTGCGCAGGATGGCGCCGACATTGCGCGGGTCCGTCACCTGGTCGAGCAGCAGGACGGGGCCAGGGCGCGCCAGCGCATCGGTGATGTCCGGGCCTTCCAGCGCCTCGGCCAGCATGGCGCAGCCCTGGTGCAGCGCATCCTCGGGCAGGAAGGTGAAATGCGCTCGCTCGACCCGTTCGGCCACGACGGACCATGGCGGCGGCACGCGGCGGGTCATCTCGGCATGCGCATCCTGCGTGAGCAGCAGGCGGCGGATGCGGCGCGCGGGGTTGGCGAGTGCGGCGGCCACCGGGTGCAGGCCATGGATCCACAGCATGCCCTTGGGCGTGCCTTCGCTGGCATGGGGCGTGCGCGGGGCCGGGCCGCGCGGGCCTGGCGGGCGCTGGGCAAAGCCGCGCGGGTCCGGCCCGCGCGGGTCAACGCCGCGCTGCTCCTGGCCGCGCTGCTCCGGGCCACGCTGCACAGGGCCGCGTTGCTCTGGGCCACGTTGCTCTGGGCCACGTTGTTCGGCGCCGCGCGATGCGGCGCCACGCGGGCCAGGGCCACGCGGCGCGGGGCCACGTGGGTCGGGCTGGCGCGGTTCATCGCCACGGGGCGCGGGGCGGGGGCCAGGGCGGCGGTCAGGGCGAGGATGTTTCACCCCTTTCTTGTGAACCGCGCCGCGCCGCCCGTCCATGCTGGACGCGCTCTCCCGCGCATGAAAGGCTACGCCAAAACGGGAGGACGGGCATGCGACTGCCCCGCCGAATCATCCTGGCTGCCTTGGCCACGCCGGCACTCGCACAAGGCTGGCCGGCGCGGCCGGTGCGGCTGATCATCCCCTATGGCGCCGGCAACCTGGCCGACAGCATCGGCCGGCAACTGGGCGAAGCGCTGGCCGCACGCTGGGGGCAGGCGGTGGTGCCGGAAAACCTGCCCGGCGCGGGCGGGGCGCTGGGTGTCGCGCAGCTCGCGCGGGCGCCCGCGGATGGCTACACGCTCGCCTTCATCGCGATGGCCGCGCTGACCATCACGCCGCATCTGGCGCGCGCGCCCTATGATCCCAATGCCGATCTGACGCCGCTGGGCGGCGTGTCGGTCTCCTCGGGCTATCTGGCGGTGCATCCTGCGCTTGGTGTGCGTGACATGCCGGGCTTCCTGGCGCTGGCGCGCGCGCGCAGCGTGGCCGGTGACCCGCTCTTCTACTATTCCGCCGGCAGCGGCACGGTGCCGCATCTCAATGTGGAGATCATGGCGCGGCATTACGGCTTCACCGCGCAGCATGTGCCCTATCGCAGCTCGGCCGCGGGGCTGGCGGATCTGGTCGGCGGGCGGGTGCATTTCACGATGGATAGCAGCTCGGTCTCGCTGCCGATGATCCAGGCCGGTCGGCTGGTGGCCATCGCCACCTCGGCCAGCGCGCGCATCCCCGCCACGCCGGATGTGCCGCTCATGGCCGAGGTCACGCCGGACCTGCCCCTGGTCGCGGCCTGGCAGGGTCTCTTCGCGCCGCGCGGCATCCCGCCTGAGATCGCCGCGCGCATCGGCGCCGATGTCGCGGCCCTGGTCGCCGATCGCGGCTTCACCGGCCGCTACGTGGTCGGCACCGATCCCTTCCCGCTCTCGCCGGGCGAACTGGCCGCCCGCATGCGGCGCGAGCATGCAGCACTCGGCCAGCTCGTCGCCACGCTGGGCTTGCGCGCCGAATGAGCTGGCGCGCCGAACGCCTGGCCGGCAATCCGGTCATCCATCCCGGCCTGGATGCCCGCATGGGCGCCAATATCCAGGGCCCCTCGGTGATCCGCCTGCCCGATTGGCTGGCCGGCGCACCGGGCCGCTATGCGATGTATTTTGCCGACCACAAGGGCGAGTATATCCGCCTGGCTTTCGCCGATCGGCCTGAAGGCCCCTGGCGGGTGCATGCGCCCGGCAGCCTGCACCTGGCCCAGAGCCTGTTCCCCACCACCCCGCCCGCGCCCGACGGCGCCGCCCCCGGCCCCCGGCTGGACGGCCTGGCCCCGCCCGGGACCCCCGGCGTGCCCGATGCGCAGGAGGATGCGACAACGCCGCATATCGCCTCGCCGGATGTGCATGTGGACCATGCCGGGCGGCGGGTCATCATGTATCTCCATGGCCTGGCCGGCTGGCGGCGGCAGCAGACGCGCGCCGCGATCTCGACCGATGGCGTGCATTTCACCGCCCGGCCCGAGCTGTTCGGCCCCTCCTATTTCCGCGTCTTCCGCCATGGCGGCTGGCATTATGCGCTGGCCATGCCCGGCATCATCTTCCGCTCGGCCGATGGGCTGTCCGGCTTCGAGCGCGGGCCGACCCTGTTCGGCGCGGATCAACGCCATACCGCGGTGCTGGTGCGTGGCGACGTCGCGCATGTCTTCTGGACGCGGGTGGGCGATGCGCCCGAGCGCATCCTGCATTCCACCATCGACCTGCGCGCCGATTGGCAAGTGTGGCGCGCCCAAGGCGAGCAGGAGATCCTGCGCCCGGAGCATCCCTGGGAAGGTGCCGATCAGCCGCTCGAACGCTCCTGGCGCGGCGCCATCAACCTAGCCGTGAACCAACTGCGCGATCCCTGCATCCTTGAGGATGCTGGCCGCGTCTTCCTCTACTACGCGGTGGCCGGCGAGGCCGGCATCGCGGTGGCCGAGCTGCATCCGGCGTGACCGGCGCGCTCGCCCGGCTGATCGCGGGCCAGGTGCTGGTGCTCTCGGTCTGGTTCTCGGCCGCGGCCGTGCTGCCGGGCCTGGCCGCGGCGGCGGGCGTGGCGCCGGCTGCCCTGGCTGGGCTGTCCACCGCCACGCAGCTGGGTTTCGTCGTGGGCGCGCTGGCGCTGGCGATCACCGGCCTGCCCGACCGGCGCGACCCGCGCCTGGTCTTCGCCGCGGCTTCGGTGCTGGCGGCCTGCGCCAATGCCGCGCTGCTGCTGCTGCCGCCCGATGGCTGGGCGGCGATCGCCTCGCGCTTCGTGGTGGGTGCGGCGCTGGCCGGCGCCTATCCGGTGGGCATGAAGATCGCAGTTGGCTGGTCGCTCGCGCGGCGCGGGCTGATCGTGGGCGCGCTGGTCGGTGCATTGACGCTGGGTTCGGCCGCACCGCATGGCCTGGCGGTGCTGGGTGGCGCGGATGCGCAGCTGGTCGTGCTGGGCACCTCGGCTGCCGCGCTGCTGGGCGCCTTTCTGGTGGCCGGCTGCGCGCTCGGGCCGCATCACGCGCGTGCCTTGGCCTTCCGCCCGCGCGCGGCACTTCTGACCTGGCGCGTGCCGGGCATTCGCTGGGCCTATCTCGGCTATTTCGGCCATATGTGGGAGCTCTACGCCTTCTGGGCCTGGGTTGCGGTGATGGCGGGCGCGGGCGGCGCGCCGGGCTCTATGGTGGC
>JAIXVH010000003.1 GCA_027483125.1 Acetobacteraceae bacterium
GTCTTCGCCATCCTGCTGATGGTGAATCACGTCGTCGTCTCCAAGGGCGCCGGGCGCATCGCCGAAGTCGCGGCGCGCTTCCACCTGGACGCCATGCCCGGCAAGCAGATGGCGATCGACGCCGATCTCTCCGCCGGCACGATTGACGAGGCGGAGGCGAAGAAGCGCCGCCGTGAACTCCAGGAAGAGAGCGGCTTCCACGGCGCCATGGATGGCGCCGCGAAATTCGTGAAGGGCGATGCGATCGCCGGCCTGATCTCCACCTTCATCAACCTGCTGGGCGGGCTCGCCATCGGCCTTGGCCGGCACGGGATGAGCTTCGGCGATGCGGTCGAGACCTATTCCATCCTGACCGTGGGCGATGGGCTGGTCGGGCAGATTCCCGCGCTGCTGGTCAGCGTCGCTGCCGCCATCGTGGTCACCAAGGCCGCGCGCCCGGAGCGCGCCGACCAGCAGATGGCGAAGGAACTGGGCGGCTGGAAACCGTTGGCCGTGGCATCCGGCGCTTCGGTGATCATGGGTGTGCTGCCGGGCATGCCCTTCCTGCCCTTCATGGCGCTGGCCGGTGCAACGGGCGCTGCCGCCTGGTTCGCGCACGCCGCCGGCACCACACCCGCAGCGGAAGCACCGCCACCGGCTGCCTCGGATGCCGAACCGCCCATCTCGCAGACGCTGCGCATGGACCTGCTGCGGTTGGAACTGGGCTACGGCCTGTTGTCCCTGGCCGCAGGCGACGCGCCGCGCCTGACCGAGCAGATCCGCGGCATCCGCCGCGCCATCGCGCAGGAAATGGGCTTCGTGCTGCCCTCCATCCGCATCCAGGACAATCTGGAACTGCCGCCCGACACCTATATCATCCGCGTCAAGGAGATCGAGGCCGGGCGCGGCCAGCTGCGCCCGCCCTTGCTGCTGGCGATCGACCCCAATGGCGGCGTGCCCGACCTGCCCGGCGAACGTGCGCGCGAACCCACCTTTGGCCTCGCCGCACTCTGGATCGAGGAGCGCCTGCGCGAGGAAGCGCTGGCCCGCGGCGCCACCGTGGTCGACTGCCCCGGCGTGCTGGCCACGCATCTGACCGAACTGGTGCGCGAGCACATGGCCGAGCTGCTCTCCTTCGCCGAGACGCAGAAGCTGCTGGACGAAGTGGCCCCCGAACACCGCAAGCTGGTGACCGACCTGATGCCCACGCAGATCGGTGTCTCCGGCGTGCAGCGCGTGTTGCAGGCGCTGCTGGCCGAACGTGTCTCCGTGCGTGACCTGCCCACCATCCTGGAAGGCATCCAGGAGGCGATCTCCGCCAATCTGCGCGCCCTGCCGCAGATGCTCTCCATCGTGCGCGCGAAACTGGCACGCCAGATCACCGATGCCGCGCGCGGCCCGCATGGCCATGTCGCGATCATCATGCTCTCGCCCGACTGGGAAGTGGCCTTCACCGAAGCGCTGGCCGGCCCGCCGGAAGAGCGCCAGCTGGCCATCGAACCCGCGCGCCTGCAGGAATTCCTGGAAAAGCTGCGCGGCCTGCTGAACGCCGCCGATGACCAGGGGGAGGTGCCGGTGCTCGTCTGCTCGCCGCATCTGCGCCCGCATCTGCGCGCCATCATCGAGCGCTTCAGGCCGACCATGCCGGTGCTGGCGCAGGCCGAGATCCACCCGCGCGCGCGTCTCAAGACCATGGGCAGCGTCTAAGTGAAACTCCAGCTCCTCCGCGCGCCCACAATGGCCGCCGCCATCGCCGAGCTGCGCCTGACCCTGGGCGAGGACGCGGTGCTGCTCGACTCGCGTGAGGTGAACGGCATGGTCGAAGTGACCGCCGCGATCCCCGCGCAGGAGGACGAGCCATGGGAAGTCCTGCCCGACGCGCCGGCATCGCTGCCCTTCGCGCCGCTGCCCGACGCGCCGCTGCTGCTGCTGGGCCAGCCCGGCGCGGGAAAGACAACGGCCGTGGTCAAGCTCGCCACGCGCCACAAGGCCGCAGCTGTCGCGCCGCTGGTCATCACCACCGATGCCGCGCGGCTGGACCACCTGGCCGCCTGTATGCGCACGCTGGGCTTGGGCTTCGTGGTGGCGGCCAATGCCACGGCGCTGCGCAAGGCGCTGTCGCGCGTCATGCCTGGCCAGCAGGTCATCATCGACACGCCCGCCTGCAACCCGTTCGACCACGCGCAGGCACGCGCGCTGCTGCCCCTGATTGCGCAGGCCGCGCCGGTGCTGGTGCAGCCCGCCGGCCTCTGCGCCGACGAAGCGCGCGAGGAGGCGCTGGCCTTTCACGCCATGGGCGTGCGGCATTTGCTCGTCACGCGGGCTGATATCGCGCGCCGCGGTGCTTCCGTGCTGGCCGCCGCGCGCGCCGGCCTGGCGCTGACCGAAGCCGGCACCGCCGATGCTCTGCAACCGCTCTCCGCCGCCTGGCTCGCGGCCCGCTGGAAGGACGTATCATGGACGTGAAGGGGCGCGTGATCGCCATCGCCTCGGGCAAGGGGGGCGTCGGCAAGACGGTGCTGTCCATCGGCCTGGCCCAAGCCCTGGCGGAGGCGGGCGGCAAACCGCTGTTGATCGACGCTGATCTGGGCCTGGCCAATGTCGATGTGCAGCTCGGCCTGCCCGCCTTGCAGGATTTGTCCGATGTGATGTCCGGCCGCGCCGCGCTGTCGCAGGCCGGCTTCGCGCATCCGGCCGGGTTTCGCGTGCTGCCAGGCCGTTCGGGCAGTGGCAGCATGGCCGCCATGGGCGATGCGGGCCTGGCCGCCATGGGGGCGCTTCTGGCCGAGGCGCGGTGTCGTCACAGCCATATCCTGCTCGACATGGGCGGCGGCGTGGCCCCCGTGCAGCGCCGCCTGGTGGCCATGGCCGATCTGGTGCTGATCGTCGCGACCGAGGAGCCGACGAGCCTGACCGACGCCTATGCCGTGCTGAAACTCCTGCGCGCCGATCGTGCCGATGCCGATGCGCGGCTGGTTGCCAACCTGGCCGGTGCCGATGCGGGCCAGCAAGTCTGGCGCACGCTGGACACCGCCGCGCGGCACTTCCTGGGTGCAGGGCTGCCGCTGGCCGGGCGCGTGCGCCGTGACACCCGCGTACCCGACGCCATCCGCCACCAGGCGCCGCTGCTGACGCGCCACCCGAATTGCCGCGCGGCCGAGGATATCCGCGAGCTGGCGCGCAGCCTTATGGCGCCGGTGGCGATAGCAGCGTGAGCGCCGCATCCAGCCCGGCACGCGCCGCCGGCGGCAATTCGGCCAGCAATTCCGCCTGCATCTGTTCGGCCAGCGGGATGATGGCGGCGTAGGTCCGAGCGCCCTTGGGTGTCAGCGTCAGCAGGGTGCGCCGCGCATCCGCCGCATCGGCGCGGCGCTTCAGCAGCCCGGCCGTTTCCAGCCCCGCCACGGCGCGGCTGACCTTCACCTTGTCCATCGTCGTCAACGCCGTCAGCGCCTTCGCATGCGCCGTGCCGAAGCTGCCCAGCACCGCCAGCACCCGCCATTCCGGAATCGAGATTCCGAACCGCGCCGAATACAGCCGCGCGAAGCGGTCCGACACCGCGCCCGCCGCGACGGCCAGGCGGTAAGGCAGGAATTCGGACAGTGCGAAATTTGACATCGGTTGCATTTGTAACTAATTGGTCGAGGCGGGCAAGAAGGAAACGCAAGCCATGAGTTTCGCCTCCACGACGGACCTGGCGGAGAAGCACATCTCCTTCGATGAGCTCGGCCCCGGCCTCTACGCCTATACCGCCGAAGGCGATCCGAATTCCGGCGTCATCGTCGGCCCCGATGGCGTCGTGGTGGTGGACGCGCAGGCCACGCCCATCATGGCCGCTGATGTGCAGCGCCGCATCGCGGCTGTCACGGCCCTGCCGGTGAAGCAGGTGGTGCTGAGCCATTATCACGCGGTGCGCGTGCTTGGCGCATCCGGCTATCCCGCCCATTCCGTCATCTGTTCCGATGCCACGCGCGACCTCATCGTCGAACGCGGCGCGCAGGATATGGACAGCGAGATCGGCCGCTTCCCGCGCCTGTTCCGCGGCCGCGAATCCATCCCTGGCCTGACCTGGCCCACCACCACCTTCCACCAACGCATGACGCTCTGGCTGGGTGAGCGCGAGGCGCAGATCATCCATATCGGCCGCAGCCACACGGCCGGTGACACGGTGGTTTGGCTGCCCAAGGAAAAGGTGCTCTTCGCCGGCGACACGGTGGAATTCGGCGCCACCCCCTACTGCGGTGACGCGCATTTCGCCGACTGGCCCGCCACACTCGCCGCCGTGCGCGAACTGGGTGCGGAAAAGCTCGTCCCCGGCCGTGGCCGCGCATTGCTGACGCGCGCCGATGTGGAACAGGGCATTGCCGAGACCGCCGCCTATACCGGTGACCTTTTTGCCGTGGCCCGCCGCGCCGCCGAAAAGGGCTGGACGCTGAAGCAGTGCTACGACGAAGCCATGGCCGCGCTGCGCCCCAAATACGGGCATTGGGTCATCTTCGAGCACTGCATGCCGTTCAACGTCTCCCGCGCCTATGACGAAGCCTCCGGCATCGCGCATCCGCGCATCTGGACCGCGGAGCGCGACATCGCGATGTGGGCCGCGCTCGAACGCGGTGAGCCGATGAAGAGCGCTGAGGTCCATTGAGCTTCATCCAGCCGCGCTACGCCGCTGCCGCCCCGCGCGCCGCCGAAGAGGCCGCGCCGATCGTGATTGTGGGCGGCGGCCTGGTCGGCCTGACCGCCGCGCTTGACCTGGCGCAACACGGCCTGCGCAGCGTCGTGCTGGATGATGACGACACGGTCAGCGTGGGTTCGCGGGCCATCTGCTTCGCCAAGCGCACGCTGGAAATCTATGGCCGCCTGGGCCTGGGCGCCCGCTTCCTGGACAAGGGCATCACCTGGAACACGGGCCGCGTCTTCCACCGCGACCGCGAGGCCTACAGCTTCAACCTGCTGCCCGAGGAAGGCCACGAATACCCCGCCTTCGTGAACCTGCAGCAGTACTATGCGGAAGCCTGGCTGGTGGAGGCCTGCGCCGCGACCGGCATGGTCGATCTGCGTTGGCGCAACGCTGTCACCGGCATCGATGGCACGCGGCTTTCCGTCGGCACGCCGGCCGGCGACTACACCCTGCACGCCGACTGGGTGCTCGCCTGCGACGGCGCGCGCAGCTTCATCCGCAATACGCTGAACCTGCCCTTCGAAGGCCAGGTCTTCCGCGACCGCTTCCTGATCGCCGATGTCCGCATGCAGGCACCATTCCCCACCGAGCGCTGGTTCTGGTTCGACCCACCCTTCCACCCAGGCCAATCCGTGCTGCTGCACAAGCAGCCCGACGATATCTGGCGCATCGATTTCCAGCTCGGCTGGGACGCCGACCCCGAGGCGGAGAAAGACCCCGCCCGCGTGCGCGCCCGCGTCGCCGCGATGCTGGGCGACACGCCCTTCGAACTGGAGTGGGTCAGCATCTACACCTTCCGCTGCCGGCGGATGCAGAGCTTCCGCGCGGGCCGCGTCTTCTTCCTGGGCGATGCCGCGCATCAGGTCTCGCCCTTCGGTGCGCGCGGCGGCAATGGCGGCGTGCAGGACGCCGATAATCTCTGCTGGAAACTGGCCGCTGTGCTGCGCGGACAAGCGCCGGAATCCCTGCTGGACAGCTACGACGCGGAGCGCATTCCGGCCGCCGACGAGAACATCCTGAACTCCACCCGCAGCACGGATTTCATCACGCCCAAGAACGACGCTGCGCGCGCCTATCGTGATGCCGTGCTGGAGCTTTCGGCGCAGCACGCATTCGCGCGGCCCTTGGTGAATAGCGGCCGTCTCTCGCGCCCCTTTATTGGCTATGGTTTGCCCGCGCCCGATGCGCCGGTGCTGCGCGATGGCGCGCCCGATTGGCTGTTGCGCCATCTGGGCCGCGACTTCTGTGTGCTGTCGCGCGGCGACGCGCCGGCCACGCCGCTGCGCGCCGTCACCCTCGGTAGCGATGTCGAGGACCATTCCGGCCTTGCCGCCGCGCGCTACGACCTGGCACCAGGTGACGCCGTGCTGGTCCGCCCCGACCAGCACATCGCCGCCCGTTTCCGCGCCACCGATGCGGCCGCCATCCGCGCCGCCCACGAAGCCTGCCTGCGATGATCCCCGATCCCGACGCCTTCTACGCCGCCCTGATGGACGCCCACCGCGACCTCTCCCCCGAGGACTCACGCAAGCTCGACGCCAAGCTGGTGCTGATCCTCGCCAACCAGATCGGCGATATGCGCGTGCTGCTCGACGCCATCGCCTTGGCAAAGGCCGCGCCCCGCGCTTGACTGCGCGGCAAGATGGAAACGCTCCCGCTCAACGGCATTCGTGTTCTGGACCTGACGCTTGCCCGCGCCGGCCCCACCTGCGTGCGGCATCTGGCCGATTGGGGCGCTGACATCATCCGCGTCGAACCACCGGGCAATAATGACGGTTTCGGCGGCCCGCGTGACGGCTTCGACTTCACCAACCTGCACCGCAACAAGCGCAGCATCGCGCTCGACCTCAAGCACCCCGAGGGCCATGCCGCCTTCCTGAAGCTGGCCGCCACCGCCGATGTGGTGGTCGAGAATATGCGCATGCAGGTCAAGCATCGCCTGCGCATCGGGCCTGATGACCTGCACGCGGTGAACCCGCGGCTGGTCTATGCCTCGATCTCCGGCTTCGGCCAGACCGGGCCGTATTCCAAGCGCGGCGGCGTGGACCAGATCGCGCAGGGGCTGGGCGGGCTGATGTCCATCACCGGCGAACCCGGCCGCGGCCCGATGCGCGTGGGCATCCCGATCGATGATCTGACCGCCGGCAATCTGCTCGCGCTCGGTGTGATGATGGCGCTGTTCGAACGGGTGAAGACCGGCCGCGGCCGCTGGGTCCACACCTCGCTGCTGGAAGCGCAGGTCTTCATGCTGGATTTCCAGGCCACGCGCTGGTTGCAGGATGGCGAGGTCGCCGGCCAGGCCGGCAATGACCACCCGGTCAACACGCCGATGGGCGTTTTCCCCGCCGCCGACAAGCCGATCAACATCGCTGCGTCGTCACCCAAGCTTTGGGAAGTCTTCTGCCGCACCGCTGGCCGCGAGGATTGGCTGGCCAACCCCGCCTGGGCCACGCCGCAATCCCGCACCCAGGACCGCGCCGCGCTGAACGCCGCCATCAGCGAAGAAACCCGCAAGCACCCCGCCGAATGGTGGATCGACAGGCTGGAGGAAGCCGGCATCCCCTGCGGTCCGGTGAACAATATCCGCGAGGTCTTCGAGGACCCGCAGGTGCAGCATCTCGACATGGTCTGGCAGGTGCCGCACGCGAAGGGCGACCTGCCGGTGGTCGCGACACCGCTGAACATCGAGGGGCTCGCGCCCGGCATCCGGCGCGGCGTGCCCGCGCTCGGCGCCGATGCGGATGGCGTCCTGGCCGAAGCCGGGCTAACGCCGGAACAGATCACGCAACTGCGCGCATCGGGCGCGCTCGGGAGATAGCAACGTGCAATTCGCTGATGGAAAAA
>JAIXVH010000188.1 GCA_027483125.1 Acetobacteraceae bacterium
CCGCTCCGTGCTCACCTGCGAGGCGCGGGTTGGCGTCTGCGCGGCCTGCTATGGCCGTGACCTGGCGCGCGGCACGCCGGTGAACACCGGTGAGGCTGTGGGCGTCATCGCCGCGCAGTCCATCGGTGAGCCCGGCACGCAGTTGACCATGCGCACCTTCCACATCGGCGGTGCCGCCCAGCGCGGCGCCGAACAATCCGCGGTGGAAGCGACCGCGGAGGCGAATGCCAGGCTGTTCAACCTGAACCTGGTGACCAACAGCTCCGGCCAGCCGATCGTGATGTCGCGCAACGCGGAAATCGCGCTGATCGACAATGTCGGCCGTGAACGCGCCCGCTTCCGCGTGCCTTACGGCGCGCGCCTGCTGGTGCAGGAAGGTGCGGCGGTGACCCGCAACCAGAAGCTGGCCGAATGGGACCCGTTCACCCTTCCCATCATGACCGAGGCCGGCGGCCGCGTGGAATATGCCGACCTGATCGAAGGCATCACCATGGTCGAGCGCACCGACGAGGTGACCGGCCTGTCGTCCAAGGTGGTGGTGGACTACAAGGCATCCGCCAAGGCCGCCGACCTGAAGCCGCGCCTGCTGCTGAAGGACGCCAAGGGCAATGTCATGAAGCGCCCCACGGGCGGCGATGCCATCTACTACCTGACGCCGGAAACGACCTTGACGGTGGAGAATGGCGTTTCGGTCGCGGCCGGTGACGTGATGGCGCGCCTGCCGCGCGAATCGTCCAAGACGCGTGACATCACGGGCGGTCTGCCGCGCGTGGCCGAGCTGTTCGAGGCGCGTCGCCCGAAGGATGCCGCGATCATCTCCGAGATCGATGGCCGCGTGGAATTCGGCAAGGACTACAAGGCCAAGCGCCGGATCATCGTGAAGGCCGACCCGGTGGGCGATGAGCCGCCGGTGGAGCGCGAATACCTGGTGCCCAAGGGCAAGCACGTCTCCGTCCAGGAGGGCGACTATGTCCGCGCCGGCGACCCGCTGGTGGACGGCCCGCGCGTGCCGCATGACATCCTGCGCGTGCTGGGTGTCGAGGCGCTGGCCAACTACCTGGTGAACGAGATTCAGGACGTGTACCGACTGCAGGGCGTGAAGATCAACGACAAGCATATTGAAGTGATCGTCCGCCAGATGCTGCAGAAGGTGGAAATCCTGGATCCGGGCGACACCACCTATTTGGTGGGCGAGACGGTCGATCGAATCGAGTTCGAGATCGAGAACGAGAAGCGCATCTTCGCCAAGGAACGCCCCGCCCGCGCCGAGCCGGTGCTGCAGGGCATCACCAAGGCGTCCTTGCAGACGCAGTCCTTCATCTCCGCCGCCTCCTTCCAGGAGACGACTCGCGTGCTGACGGAAGCCTCTGTGGCCGGCAAGAAGGATGTGCTGTCGGGCCTGAAGGAGAACGTGATCGTGGGCCGCCTGATCCCGGCGGGCACGGGTGCGGTGATGAATCGCCTGCGCACCATCGCCGCGCAGCGCGACAAGGGCCGCATTCCGGCCAACCAGACGGCCATTCCGGCGGCCGAATAGACAGCGATGCGCGAAATCCACCGCGCATTGTGAAATTTGGGTGGGGGTTCGCTTGACTCAGGCTCCCACCCCTCGTATTTCCCCGCCCCTGGCCGGGGTGTTCGTCAGATGGCGGATGGTCCGGGGTTTGTTGCAATCGCTGCGTTGCCGGCGCCGCCGCCCGTGTTGGGTGGGCTGAGGCCGGTGACGGGTCGGACTTCCCCGCTGGGTGTGCATTGGCACGTCTGGGCGGGGTGTTTGGCTTTATGGAGACTTGAAGGGCATCATGCCGACGATCAACCAGCTTATCGCCGGGGCGCGTGAAGAACGGGCCACCCGCAACAAGGTGCCGGCCCTTCAGGGCTGCCCGCAGAAGCGTGGCGTCTGCACGCGCGTCTATACGACCACGCCGAAGAAGCCGAACTCGGCGCTTCGTAAGGTCGCGAAGGTGCGCCTGACCAATGGCTTCGAGGTGGTGAGCTACATCCCCGGTGAAGGCCACAACCTGCAGGAACACTCGGTCGTGCTGATCCGCGGGGGCCGCGTGAAGGACCTTCCTGGCGTGCGCTACCACATCCTGCGCGGCGTGTTGGATACGCAAGGGTTGCCGAAGCGCCGCAAGCGCCGGTCGCTCTATGGCGCCAAGCGGCCGAAGTAAGGAGAGAGACGGATGTCCCGCCGCCACAGCGCCGAAAAGCGCGAAGTTTTGCCCGATCCCAAGTTTGGGGACATCGTGCTGAGCCGTTTCATGAACGTGCTCATGTATGACGGCAAGAAGAGCACCGCCGAAGGCATCGTCTATGATGCCCTGGATGCGCTGAAGAAGCGCCTTGGCGCCAATGGTGACCCGCTGCGGGTCTTCCATGAAGCCATGGACAATGTGAAGCCGGCCGTTGAGGTCCGCAGCCGCCGTGTCGGTGGCGCGACCTATCAGGTGCCGGTGGAAGTCCGGGCCGAGCGTCGCCAGGCGCTCGCCATCCGCTGGATCATTGAAAGCGCGCGCAAGCGCGGCGAACACACCATGCAGGACCGTCTCTCGGCGGAACTCATGGATGCGGCGAACAACCGCGGTGCCGCTGTGAAGAAGCGCGAAGACACGCACCGCATGGCAGAGGCGAACAAGGCCTTCAGTCACTATCGCTGGTGAGCGCGCGTCCTCGCGCGACACCCTTCATTCAACCCGAGATTCGACGGATACATTACGATGGCCAAGGCGAAATTCGAGCGGAACAAGCCGCACTGCAACATCGGCACGATCGGCCATGTGGACCATGGCAAGACGTCGCTGACGGCGGCGATCACCAAGATCCTGGCGAAGACCGGTGGTGCGACCTTCACCGCCTATGA
>JAIXVH010000169.1 GCA_027483125.1 Acetobacteraceae bacterium
ACGGTGATCAGTTCGGAAGCAAAGGGCAATAACGCCTCCGTCCAGCCGGCGCTAATCTCAACAGGCGGAAAGCGAAGGTTGGAAAACCGCCTCTCCAGATATTGCTGCATGCCTTGTGGGAGCGTCTCCACCGGATGAAAGGTCGGCACGACCACGGCATCGGGCAAGCGCGTTGAAGTGCGCATCAAGAGTTCGACCATCGGGACGCCTTCCTGGAAGCCCTCGTAAGTGATCCAGTCCCGTGGTTGCAGCGCAAGTAGGACCAAGTCACGCCCCTGCCTATGGGCTCCCAGCCAGCCACGCATCTGCCGCGCTTCGGTCAAGTCAGCAACAAGACCGCGGCGACCGGCGATCAGTGCGCTCATCGACGCGATATCGACGCCCCAGTCATGCTCAAGCAACCGGTCGGCACACACATTGAGAGCTGAGCGCGACTGATGCCCGCATGCGTCCACGAAAAATGCGGCCGGGGCGTGCAAGCGCGGCGTCGGGGCAACCTCCAACCACAGGATGGTGGCGGCTGGAAAGGCCACACGCAACCAAGGCGCCTCGCTGAATGTTAGAATGACATCTGGTTGGAACGAAGCCGCCGCCGCCACGACGGTGTCGACCGCATCACGCGGTATGCCCGCGCCCAGACCCAAGGTCTGGGCGCGGGCATAAGCCGTCCGGTCAAAGCCGAAGGCCTCCTGTAACCGCACTTCGTCAATAGGAAGGATATGGCCGCTGAACTGCCAAGCCGGCGCAAACTCGGCCACCCATGGGTTGCACATCAGCGCAAATTCGGCGAACGCCGCGTTCGATACCTGAATATCGCCGTACCAGCTGACCCATGGCCGCAGCAGATTTGGGTCGTGCCGGAATGTCGCCGGCTCAAGATAGCAGAGAATTCTCATAGCGAGCCGCTCTTGATGGGATTCAATTACAGACCCCTCTAGCGATGGGCCTTCGAACTGCAAGATGCAACCCTTGCTGTTGTCGCGGCTTAGCTATCGCGACTGGCACTTCCATCTTGCGGCACATCGACACGAGCTGAGTGGTCGGGGCGACTGGATTCGAACCAGCGACCCTCTGCTCCCAAAGCAGATGCGCTACCAGGCTGCGCCACACCCCGACTGAGGTGCTCTCTAGGCCAGACCCGCGCGGAGGGAAACACCCTGCTTGCATCCGCCGCGCGCAGGCGGCATCAGCCATGCATGCGCATCGCCCTGATCCACGCCCTGAAACACAGCGCCGCCCCGGTGGAGGCCGCCTTCGCCCGCGCCTGGCCCGAGGCCACGCTCATGCACCTGATGGACACCTCGCTCTCCGCCGATCTGGCGGCCGAAGGGGCGCTCACCCCGCGCATGACCGAGCGCTTCCTGACCCTGGCGCGCTATGCGGCCGGCACCGGTGCTGCGGGCATTCTCTTCACCTGCTCCGCCTTCGGCCCCTGCATCGAGGCTTGCGGACGCGACCTCTCGCCCATGCCCGTGCTCAAGCCCAATGAGGCGATGATCGAGGAAGCCGCGCCCTATCGCCGCATCGGCCTGCTGGCCAGCTTCCCTGGCACGCTCGCCTCCATGCCGCCGGAATTCCCGCCCGGCACGCAGCTCACCCCCGTCCTGGCCGAAGGCGCGCTGGCAGCGCTGGATGCCGGCGATATCGCCACGCATGACCGGCTGATCCTGGAGGCCGCGCTGCGCTTCGGGCCGGAGGTCGAGGCGATCGCGCTCGGCCAGTTCAGCATCGCGCATATGGCCGATGCCATCGCGAAGGCCACCGGCAAGCCGGTATTGACCACGCCCGACAGCGCGGTGCGCAAATTGAAGGGGATGCTGTGATGCTCCGTCGCGCCCTGCTGGCCTGCGCACTCGCCACCCCTGCCCTGGCGCAGCCGCGCCCCGTGGAACAGGGCGAGAGCCTGGGCGCCGGCTGGCGGCTGCAATTGCTGATCCGCTGGGGCGATGCGGTGCTGTCCGATGCCGCGCCCTGGAACCCAGCCGCCCCGGATGCCGAAGCCGCTTCCAGCCAATTCGGCTGGGATGCGCGGCTGATCGCGGTGGCCAACCCGCCGCGCGCGACCGATGGCGCGGCGCGTGCGGTCGCCGTGGTGGGCCACCCTTCGGTGGATGCCGCCATGGCCTTCGCCGATGGGCGCGACCGGCCGGATGTGGCGGCCGCCATGCAGGGTGCGAGCATCATCAACCTCGAACGCCAGGGCGGGCGCTGGGTGCTGACCTCAGGCGGGTTCCAGGCGCGGCGGCTGACCGGTTCCACCCTGGCACGCGCGAGCGGCCCTGGCGCGGAACGCCTGGGCGGCGCCATCACTGGCATTTTCGGCGCCGGCGGTGGCTGCGCGACACCCTGGGGCAGTGTGTTGCTGGTCGAATCCGAAGCCTCGGACTGGGCGCCGCGCCTGCCGGGCCGCGTGGGCGCGGGCCATGGCTGGGTGGTGGAAATTGACCCGCTGGACCCGCAATCCATCCCGGTGAAGCACACCGCCCTCGGCCAGGGCGCGCAGGATGCCGCGGCCGGGCTGCTGCCCGATGGGCGGCGCGTGGTGTACCTCGCGCATCCCGGCGGGCTGGTGCGCTTCATCGGCAGCGCCGAAGGGCTGGATGCCGGCGAGATGGCCGCGGCCCGCTTCCAAGGCGGCCAGGTGCAGTGGCAGCCGCTGCCGGCCGAGGCCTGGCAGAATCTGGGCGCCGCATTGGCCGCCGCGCGCGCCACCCGGCTGCCCGGCGGCATGGGCCTTTCGGCCGCGGCGGGCGGCATCGCAGTGGCGGGCCTGGGCGTGCTGCGCGATGAGGGCGCGGGCGCGCGCGTGCTGCCCTGGCCGGCAGCCGCCGGCATGGCGGCGCTGGCGCTGGATGGGCGCGGGCAGATCTTCTCGGCCACCGACGCAGCCGAGGGTCGCGCGGCCACCGTGCTGGACCCGCGCGGAGCGGCGATCATGGGCGCACCGCGCGGGGCGAGCATTGGCGGCATGGGCTTCACGCCGGATGGGGCATCGCTGCTGACGGCGATTCGCGCGCCGGGCCGCGAGCCGGGCCGCAGCTATGCGCGGCCCGCCACGCGCTGGCCGGATTTCCGGGCAGGCACGCCGCCGCGCAGTGCGCTGGCAGCGCTCAGCGCCTGAGCGCGCCAATCGGCCAAGCCGGTCAGGCTCAGCGGGTGATGCGATCGGTGCCCATGAAGGGCTGAAGCACAGCGGGGATGGCGATCGAGCCATCCGACTGCTGGTGGGTTTCCATCACCGCGATCAGCGCCCGGCCCACCGCCACGCCCGAGCCGTTCAGGGTATGGACGAAGACCGTGTCCTTGTTGCGCTTGAAGCGGGCATTCATCCGCCGCGCCTGGAAGTCATGGCAGTTGGAGCAGGAGGAGATTTCGCGCCAGGCCTGCTGGCCGGGCAGCCAGACCTCCAGGTCATAGGTCTTGGCCGAGGCGAAACCCGTATCCCCGGCGCAGAGCAGCATGCGCCGCCAGGTAAGCCCCAATTCGGTCAGGATGGCTTCGGCGCAGCGGGTCATGCGCTCGTGTTCGGCGGCACTGTCCTCGGGGCGGGTGATGGAGACGAGTTCCACCTTCTGGAACTGGTGCTGGCGCAGCATGCCGCGGGTGTCGCGGCCGGCGGAGCCTGCCTCGGAGCGGAAGCAGGGGGTGAGTGCGGTGAAGCGCAGCGGTTCGCTGGGCTCGGGGATGATGTGGTCGGCGACCAGGTTGGTCAGCGGCACCTCGGCCGTGGGGATGAGGTACTTGTCGCCGGCCTTGAACAGGTCTTCCTCGAATTTGGGCAATTGGCCGGTGCCGAAGGCGGTGGTGGCGTTGACCAGATAGGGCGGCGCCACTTCGGTGTAGCCGTTCTGGATGGTCTGGGTGTTGAGCATCCATTGGCCCAATGCGCGCTCGAGGCGGGCGAGCGCGCCCTTGAGGACCACGAAGCGCGAGCCTGCGAGGCGTGCGGCGGCTTCGAAATCCATCAGGCCGAGGGCTTCGCCGAGTTCAAAATGCTGGCGCGCATCGGGGATGGTGGCGGGGGTGCCGTGCTGGTGCTGGACGACATTGGCGGTTTCGTCGGCGCCGTCGGGCACGGAGGGGTCGAGGAGGTTGGGGAGGGCGGAGAGCACTGCATCCAGCGCAGCCTGATGCTGGGCCGAATCATCGACGGTCGACAGGCCAGCGACCTCGGCCTTCAGCCTTGCGGCTTCATCAGCCTGCCCCTGCTTCATGGCCATGCCGATGGCGCGGCTGAGTTCATTGCGCCGGGACTGCGCAGCCTCAGCCCGTTGGATCGCATCGCGTCGCGCGGCGTCGATCGTCAGGATGGCGCCAGACTGCGCGGACATGCTGCGCCGCGCCAAGCCTTGGTCGAACGCCTCGGGATTGGCGCGGATGAACCTGATATCATGCATGGTCTCAGAACCCTCGAGAGAGGCGCGTCACGGCGTCAGCGGCCGGCCCATCACGCCTTCGCCTTGCCCTCATCCTCATCCCGGTCGATCGGCTTGGGCGCGATGATCCGCGCCGCGATGATCGACAGCTCGTAGAGCAGGATCAGCGGGATCGCGAGGCCGACCTGGCTGATCACATCCGGCGGCGTGATGATGGCCGCCACGATGAACATGATCACCACCGCATAGCGCCGGCCCTTGCGCAGCGTCTCCACATCCAGCACGCCGATCTTGCACAGCAGCACCAGCACCACCGGCATCTGGAAGGCGATGCCGAAGGCCAGGATCATGTGCATCACCAGCGAGAGATATTCGCTGACCTTGGCTTCCAGCTGGATCGGAATGCCGCCGGTACCGGGCGGCGTCTCGAAGCTGATGAAGAACTGCCAGGCCAGCGGGAAGATGAAGTAATAGGCCAGCGCCGCACCGGCCACGAACAGAATGGGGGCGGCGATCAGGAAGGGCCGGATCGCCCGCTTTTCCGACCGATACAGGCCGGGTGCCACGAACAGCCAGATCTGCGTGGACCAGACAGGGAAGCTGAAGAACACCGCGCCGAAGAACGCCACCTTCAAATAGGTGAAGAACGCCTCATACAGCTGGGTGAAGATCATGCGCCGGTCAGCCCCGGTGCCGGCCTGGGCTGCCAGAATATCGGCCAGCGGCTGCGCCAGGAAAGCATAGAGCTGGCCCGAGAAATAATAGCACACCAGAAACATTAGGATGAAGGTGACCACGCAGGTGATCACCCGGTTCCTGAGCTCCATCAGGTGTTCCATCAACGGCATGGGCTTGTCGTTGATGACGTCTTCTTCCGGCTCGCGGGTCTTGGCCATGTCGGGGTGGTCCTCAGGCCTGGGTGGTGGCGGGGCGAGGTGCGGGGCTTTCGGCGATGCTCGCCGTGGCAGCGGGTGCGCCAGATGCAGGTGCGCCAGGTGCAGGTGCGCCAGGTGCAGGTACGACGCTTGCCGATGCGACGGGCGGCGCTGTCAGCGGCACGGCCGGTGCCTCGACAACCGGCAACACGGGCGGCGGCGGCGCCATGGTGCTGGGCGGCAGGAAGGAGGGCGCAGCCTCGACCGTCGCTGCGGTTGGCGGCGCGGGCGGGGGCGGCGGGGGCACATAGGGGGCCAGCGTGCTCGGCGGGATGAAGTCGGGCGCGCCTTCGGTGGTGGCCGCGGTGGCCGGCGGTGTCCAGGCCGGCGGGGTGTAGGTGGAGGCCCCGGTCGGATCATTGAAGGCGGATTTCAGCGTGCCATCCGAATCCACCGTCTTTTCGATGGTGGACTTGATATCGAAGCTGCGGATCTCGTTGATCGTGTTCTTCACATCCTGGATC
>JAIXVH010000196.1 GCA_027483125.1 Acetobacteraceae bacterium
CGCTGCACCACCGTGCCCCAATCGGTGCTGACATGGTCCAGGTTCACGCCCAGGCGGCGGAACAGGTCGGCCACCACATGGCAGGCGGAATCCAGCGTCGGGATGTCGGTCGCGTGCAGAAAGACCAGGCGCTCGCCGCGATAGCCGCTGGCCTCGATCGCGCGGCGAGCGGCATCGATGCTGCGCGGCCCGGCCAGCGGTTCCATCCCGGCATCGGAGGCCATGGGCGTGCCGGGCGTGAAGAAGCCCATCGGTGTCTGCCAGCGCGTGCTGTCGGTGCCGGCCACCGCCGTCATCACATCGGATTGCGACAGCGCGAGCAGGATGGCGCGGCGGAAGGCCGGGTTGTTGAAGGGCGGCTGCAAATGGTTGGGCCGCAGCGTGGAGACGGAGCCGAACACCTCCACCTGCTGCACCTGCACCTGGCGGTTGCGCTGCAAAAGCGGGATCAGGTCGAAGGTGGGGTTTTCCCACCAGTCGATCTCGCCCGATTGCAGCGCGGCCGCGACGGTGGCGGGGTCTGGCATGATGCGCCATTCGATGCGGTCGAAATGCGCGACCTTGCCGCCGGCCAGCATCTGCGCCGGCTCGGGCCGCGGCTGATAGCCAGCGTTGCGTTCATAGACGGAGCGCGAGCCGGGCACCCATTCATTGCGCACAAAGCGGAAGGGGCCGGAACCCACGGCTTCCGTGATCTGGGTGAAGGCATCGGTGTTGGCGTGCCGTTCGGGCATGACGAACATCGGTGCGATCTTGGCCATGGCGTCCAGGATCAGCGGGAAGCGGCGGGTGAAGCGCCATTGCACGCGGCGGTCGTCCAGGGCGCGCACTTCGCCCAGGGCGGCGACGGCCAATTGCCCGAAGCTGTCGCGCCGGGCCCAGCGGTTGAAGCTGGCCACCACATCCTGCGCGCGCACCGGTTCATTGTCGTGGAAGCGCAGGCCGTCGCGCAGGGTGACGGTCAGCACCAGGCCGTCGCTGTCCCATGTGTGGCCGGCGGCCATCTGCGGCTGCGGCTGCAGGTCCTCGCCGATGGAATAGAGCGTGTCATAGACCAGGTAGCTGTGGTTGCGGGTGATCCAGGCGGTGGTCCAGACCGGGTCCAGGCTGGTCAGGTTGGCATGCGGCACGAAGCGCAGCAGGCGGGCGGGCTGGGCGGCGGCGGGGGCGGCGAGCGCGCCTGCGCCCAGCATCAGGTTGCGGCGGGTGGCGTGCATGTCCTGGGGCCTCCGTGCTTCGTGGCGGCCCTGTCAGGCCGCGGGCGGATGCTGGCATGCGCAGACGGGGCGGTGCAACGGAGTAGGAGGGGGCCTGGTGGAGCCAAGGGGAGTCGAACCCCTGACCTCTTGAATGCCATTCAAGCGCTCTACCAACTGAGCTATGGCCCCACGCGGAGACGCGCCTATAGCCGCGTGCCCGGCACCCGACAACCCCTTCCCCCCGCGCTTTCGCACCGTTAGTTTGCGCCGCACAACGCAAGGGGCATTGAGGGCATGGGCAAGGTCTATCCGGACGCCACCGCGGCGATGGCGGGCGTGCTGCGCGATGGCATGACGATCCTGGCCGGCGGCTTCGGCCTGTGCGGCATTCCCGCCACGCTGATCGACGCGATCGTCGCCTCGGGCGTGAAGGACCTCACGGTCGTCTCCAACAATTGCGGCATCGATGATGTGGGCCTGGGCAAGCTGCTGCGCACCCGGCAGATCCGGAAGATGGTCGCGTCCTATGTGGGCGAGAATGGCGAATTCGAACGCCAGTTCATCGCCGGCGAGCTGGAGGTGGAGTTCAACCCGCAAGGCACGCTGGCCGAACGCGTGCGCGCCGGCGGCGCGGGCATTCCCGCCTTCTACACCAAGACCGGCGTCGGCACCGCGATTGCGGAAGGCAAGCCCACCGCCGTGTTCGATGGTGAGACCTATGTGCAGGAACGCGGCATCGTGGGCGACCTGGCCATCGTGCATGCCTGGATGGGCGATACCGAGGGCAACCTCGTCTACCGGCGCACCGCGCGCAACTTCAATCCGGTGATGGCGAGTGCCGCGCGCATGACGGTGGCGCAGGTGGAACACCTGGTGCCGGCGGGCGAGATCGACCCCGACCACATCATCACGCCCGGCATCTACGTGAAGCGCATCTGCCAGGTGCCGGCCGGCTACGAGAAGCTGATCGAAAAGCGCACCGTGCGCCCCCGCGAAACCGCATAAGGAAAAAGCCATGCCCTGGACCCGCGACCAGATGGCCGCCCGCGCGGCGCGCGAATTGCAGGATGGGTTCTATGTGAACCTCGGCATCGGCATCCCGACGCTGGTGGCCAACCACATCCCATCCGGCATGCATGTGCAGCTGCAAAGCGAGAACGGCATGCTCGGCATCGGCCCCTTCCCCGAGGAAGGCTCGGAGGATGCCGACCTGATCAATGCCGGCAAGCAGACCGTCTCCATGCTGCCGACCACCAGCATCTTCAGCAGCGCCGACAGCTTCGCGATGATCCGCGGCGGGCATATCGACCTGTCCATCCTGGGCGCCTTGCAGGTGGCCGCGAATGGCGACCTGGCGAACTGGATGGTGCCGGGCAAGATGGTCAAGGGCATGGGCGGCGCCATGGACCTGGTGGCCGGCGTGAAGCGCGTGATCGTGACCATGGAACACACCGCCGGCGGCAAGTCCAAGCTGCTGCCCGCCTGCAACCTGCCGCTGACCGGCAGCCGCGTGGTGGATATGGTGGTGACGGATCTGGGCGTGTTCTCGGTCGCCCGGCGCGGCGAGACCGATCTGGCGCTGCTGGAACTGGCGCCGGGCGTGAGCCTGGATGAAATGACCGCCAAGACCGAGGCGAAGTTCCGCGTCGCGCTATGACTTGGTGAGCAGCCCCAGGATCTGATCGAACTGATCCAGGTTGCGATATTCGATGGTGATGCGGCCGGCGCCCTTGCCGGTCTGCGCGATGCCCACCTTGAAGCCCAGCTTGCGTTGCAGGTCGCGCTCCAGGGCTGCGACCTCTGCGGCGCCGGCCGGTTCGGCGGCGGGCTTGGGCGGCGGCGGCGCCTTGGCCAGGGCTTCGGCCTGGCGGACATTCAGGCCGCGATCAACGACTTGCAAGGCCGCTGCCACCGGATCCGGCAGCTTCAGCAGCGCGCGGCCATGGCCCGCGGTCAGCGCGCCCTCACGCAGCAATTCCTGCACGCGGATGGGCAGTTCCAGCAGGCGCATGGTGTTGGCCACATGCGGGCGGGACTTGCCCACAGCCTCGGCCAGTTCCTGTTGCGTCAGGCCGAATTGCGCTTGCAGGCGGCCATAGCCTTCAGCCTCCTCCAGCGCGTTCAGGTCTTCGCGCTGCAGGTTTTCGACCAGGCCGGCGGCCATGGCCTCAGTGTCGGTGAAGGCGCGGATGACGACCGGCACCTCATGCTTCTGCGCCAGTTGCGCGGCGCGCCAGCGGCGTTCGCCACCGATGATCTGATAGCGGTCCGGCGTTTTGGGCTTGGGGCGCACCAGGATGGGTTGCAGCACGCCATGCCGGCGGATCGACGCCGCGAGCTCCTCCAGCGCTGCCGGTTCCATGGCGCCGCGCGCCTGGAAGGGGCCGGGCTCCAGCGCCGTGACGGGCAGGTTGCGCGTGGTTTCGGGCGTGGCGGTCGCGACATCGCCCAGCAGGGCGGAGAGGCCGCGGCCCAGGCGGGGCGGTTTGCTCATGCCGAGAGTTTCCGTCGCGCCCGGTCGCGCCGCAACAATTCCGTGGCCAGCGCCACATAGGCCTGCGCGCCCGGCGAGCGGAAATCATAGACGGTGACCGGCATGCCGTGGGACGGCGCTTCCGACACCCGTACGTTGCGGGGGATTTCGGTCTCGAACACCTTGGCGCCGAAATGGCCGCGCACATCATCGGCCACCGCGGAGGAGAGGTTGTTGCGGCGGTCCATCATGGTCAGGACGATGCCTTCCAGGTCCAGCTTCGGGTTGAAGCCGCGCCGCACGCGCTCGATCGTCTGGGTGATCTGGGACACGCCTTCGAGGGCGTAGAACTCCGCCTGCAAGGGCACCAGCACGGCATCGGCCGTGACCAGGGCGTTGAGCGTGATGAAGCCGAGCGAGGGCGGGCAATCCAGCAGCACCCAGTCGAAACCGGTGATGCCGGCCAGCGCATCGCGCAGCCGTGTCTCGCGCCCCGGCAGGTCCACCAGCTCCACCTCGCCACCCGCCAGGTCAGGGTCGGCCGGCAGGATGGAGAGGTTGGGCACGCTGCTGGGCCGGATGGCCTGGGCGGCGGGGCGGCCTTCGATCAGCACGGAATAGGCGCCTGGCCGGCGCGCCGGGCGGTCCAGGCCAAGGCCGGTGGAGGCATTGCCCTGGGGGTCGAGATCGACCAGCAGCACCTTGTGCCGCGCGGCCAGGGTCGCGGCCAGGTTCACCGCGGTCGTGGTCTTGCCCACGCCGCCTTTCTGGTTGGCGATCGCCAGGATTCTCAAGGGTTTCGGGTCAGGCAGGGCGCAAATCCCGGATGCGGAAGATGGTCGCTTCCGCATCCGTGTGGCTGCCGAAGCGTTCAACCGCCATGTGCCAGTGCGGGGTGGCCTCGGTCAACTCGGCTTCGGCTGTTCGGCCCTTGGGGAAGACCGCGACCCCGCCTTCGCCCAGGTGTTGATGCGCCCAGGGCAGCAATTGCAACAGCGGCGCCAGCGCGCGGGCGGTGATGGCGGCCAGTGGCGGCAGGCGAGCGGCCTCGATTCGCGTGGCGTGCACCGTGACATGGGAGAGGCCCATTTCGCGCGCGGCCTCCCGCAGGAAGGCGGATTTGCGCTGGTCGGATTCGACCAGGTGCATGGGGTCCGGGCGGGCGGCGGCGAGGATCAACCCGGGCAGGCCGCCGCCGGAGCCGAGATCGGCGCATTCGCCCGGCGGCAGCAGGGGGGCGAGTTGCAGGCTGTCCTGCACATGGCGGGTGCGCCACAGCGTGGGCGTGCCGGGGCCGACCAGGTTGATGCGGGTGTTCCAACGCGCCAGTAGGGTCAGATAGGTCTCAATCCGGTCCATTGTTTCACGTGAAACATCGGGCGCGGGGGGCGGAAAATGTTTCACGTGAAACACTCAGGCGCGGCGGAGATGCACGGCGAGTGCCGCCACGGCCGCCGGTGTGACGCCCGGCAGGCGGGCTGCCGCACCCAGCGTGGCGGGGCGGGCGGCGCCCAGCCGGGCCTGCATTTCTCGCGACAGGCCGGCGATTGTCGCGAAATCCACGGCGTCTGGGATGGCCAGCGCTTCCTCCCGCGCCAGCAGGGCGATCTCGGCCTCCTGTCGGGCCAGATAGGGGCCGTAGAGCGCCTCGGTCTCCAGTGCCTCGCGCACGCGGGGTGCGAGTTCCCGCAGCCAGGGGAACATGGTTTCGGCCACCGCGGGCGGCATGGCGGGCAGGGCCAGCACATCCAGCAGGGATCGCCAGCGCCCATCCTGGTTCACCGGCGCGCCGGCCGCGCGGTACTGGGCGGGGTGCGCGCCCTCGGCCCGGGCGCGGGCCAGGGCGGCGTCCACCGCCGCTGCATGGGCGCGCCAGGCGGCGGCGCGTTCGGCGCCCACACAGCCCCAGCCGATGCCCTTTTCCGCCAGCCGATCCCCGGCATTGTCGGCGCGCAGGCGCAGCCGGTATTCGCTGCGCGCGGTCAGCATGCGGTAGGGCTCCGACACACCTTGCAGGGTCAGGTCATCCAGCATCACGCCGGCATAGGCTTCGTCCCGACGCAGCACGCGGTCGGGTTCCACCCCCGCCGCCCGCTGCACGGCGTTCAGCGCGGCCATCATCCCCTGGGCGGCGGCCTCCTCATAACCCGTGGTGCCGTTGATCTGCCCGGCCAGGAACAGGCCGGGGTGGTCGCGGCATTCCAGCGTGGGGCGCAGGGCGCGGGGGTCCACATGGTCGTATTCGATCGCGTAGCCAGGCCGCAGGATCACCGCGCGTTCCAGCCCCGGCATGCTGGCCACCATCGCGGCCTGGACGGTTTCGGGCAGGCTGGTGGAGATGCCGTTCGGGTAGACCGTCGGGTCGTCCAGGCCCTCGGGTTCCAGGAAGACCTGGTGGCGTTCCTTGTCGGCGAAGCGCACCACCTTGTCCTCGATCGAAGGGCAGTAGCGCGGCCCGACGCCCTGGATCCGCCCGCCATAGACCGCGCTGCCTTCCAGGTTCGCGCGGATGAGGTCGTGCATGGCGCCGGTGGTCCAGGTGATGCCGCACTGCACCTGGCGGTTGGTGATGCGCGTGGTCATC
>JAIXVH010000030.1 GCA_027483125.1 Acetobacteraceae bacterium
GCGGCTTCGGTGCTGGTGGCCAGCGCGGTGGTGCTGGCCGTGCCGCCGCTGGCCGCCATGGCAACGGCGTCGAAATAGCCGACACCGACTTCGCGCTGGTGGCGGATGGCGGTGAAGCCGTTGGCTGCCTCGGCGAATTCGGCCTGTTGGAGTTCGCTGTAGGCGCCCATGCCACGTTCGGCATAACCACGCGCCAGGCGGAACATGGACAGGTTCAAGCTGTGGAAGCCGGCGAGCGTGACGAATTGGAATTTGTAGCCCATGGCGCCGATCTCGCGCTGGAACTGCGCCGCGGCGTCCACGCCCATTTTCCGCTGCCAGTTGAAGCTGGGCGAGCAATTATAGGCCAGCATCTTGCCCGGGAATTGGCGGTGAATCGCCTCGGCGAAATCGCGCGCGTCATCGAGGTCCGGGTCCGATGTCTCCCACCACAGCAGGTCGGCATAGGGCGCATAGGCCAGGCTGCGCGCGATCGCGTAGGCCTTGCCCATGCCCGGGCGGATGCGGAAGAAGCCCTCCGGGGTGCGTTCGCCACTGATGAAGGGGCGGTCGCGTTCATCCACATCTGCCGTCAGCAGTTGCGCGGATTCCGCATCGGTGCGGCACAGCAGCACAGTGGGCACGCCCTCCACATCCGCCGCCAGGCGCGCCGCGTTCAGCGTGCGGATATGCTGGGAAATCGGCACCAGGACCTTGCCGCCCAGATGGCCACACTTCTTTTCCGATGCCAGCTGGTCCTCGAAATGCACACCGGCTGCGCCGGCTTCGATCATCGCGCGCATCAGCTCATAGGCGTTCAGCGCGCCGCCGAAACCGGCCTCCGCATCGGCGATGATCGGCGCCATGTAGTGGGTGCGGTCATCGGCCTTGCCATCCGCGCGTTCCATGGTCGCGATCTGGTCGGCGCGGCGCAGCGCGTTGTTGATGCGGCGCACGACGCCGGGAACGGAGTCCACCGGGTACAGCGACTGGTCAGGGTACATCTGCCCCGCGCTGTTCGCATCCGCCGCCACCTGCCAGCCGGAGAGATAGATGGCTTTCAGCCCCGCCTTCACCTGCTGCAAAGCCTGCATGCCGGTGAGCGCGCCGAGCGTGTTCACGAAGGGCTGCCCCGCCAGCAATTCGCGCAGCCGCAGCGCGCCCTGATGCGCGAGCGTGTGCTCGATGCGGAAGCTGCCGGCGAGCCGCGCGACATCGGCCGCGCTGTAGTCGCGGCGGTTGCCGTTGGGCCAGCCGGGGCGGCCACCGCCGCGTGAAACGCCGTCCGGGGCCATGGTGATGGGTGACATTCGGGGTCCTTTCGTGCCGTGTGTCCGGCTGCGTGAATAATTCACATTGCGGTACCGCGACGCCAGCGGCATTCTTGTAGTCAAGGCGCAAGCTTGTGTGGGTTTGCACGGCGCGCGCGTTGGATTTGTAAACCGTGTGAAGGGGTGCCTCTTGTCGAAACCCATGATCGGCCGGGTCGTGCGCCGCCTGCGCAGCGAGAAGGGCGTCACCCAGCAGGCGCTGGCCGCGCGGCTGGGCATCTCGGCGAGCTATCTGAACCTGATCGAACACGACCAGCGCGCGGTCACGGCAGCGGTGCTGATCAAGCTGACGCAGGTGCTGGGCGTGGATGTCGCGGCACTCTCGGGCAACACCGAACGCGCGCTGGAGACATCGCTGCGCGAGGTGTTTTCCGACGCCGCGATCGGCGCCGATGCGGTGCCCGATGCGGAGTTGCAGGCGTTGACCAGCGCCGCCCCCAACGCCGCGCGCGCGGTCCTCGCGCTGTACCGCGCCTGGCGCGTCGCGCGCGAGGACAGCGCAGGCCTGGCACTGCCCTCCGGCCGGCGATTGCTGCTGCCGACCGAGGAAGCGCGCGACTTTTTCCATGACCGCGCCAACCACTTCCCCGCGCTGGAATCCTTCGCCGAGGCGCTCTGCCGCGAGATGGGCGCGCAGCCCGCGGAGATGAACCACGCCATCGCCGAACGCCTGCGCGGCCGGCATGGCGTGCGCGTGGCCGTCGGCCCCCTGGAAGGCGCGCTGCGCCGCTTTGAGCCAGCCAGCCGAACCCTGGCACTGAGTGAATCCCTGCCGCGCGAAAGCCGCGGATTCCAAATGGCCTTCCAGCTGATGCTGCTCGAAGGGCGCGATACGGTGGACGCCCTGGCCGAGGCCACCACACCAGACGCCGCGGCGCTGATCCGCCTGGGCCTGTTGAACTACGCCGCCGGCGCCTTGCTGATGCCCTACGCGCCCTACGCTGCCGCCGCGCGCGCCTTGCGCCATGACGTGGATGCGCTGGCGTCGCGCTTCGGTGTCTCCTTCGAACAGGCGGCGCATCGGCTCTGCACCTTGCAGCGCGAGGGTGCGCGCGGGCTGCCCTTCTTCTTCCTGCGGGTGGACCTCGCGGGCAATGTGGACAAGCGCTTTTCCGCGGCCGGCTTCCCCTTCGCGCGCTTCGGCGGTTCATGCCCGAAATGGGTGGTGCACCAGGCCTTCACCACGCCGGGCAGCTTGCGCGTGCAGCATGCCGAACTGCCCGATGGCGCGCGCTTCCTGTGCTTCGCGCGCGCCGTGGTCGGCCATGGCGCGGCCTGGGGCGAACCACCGCCGCTGCATGTCATCGCGATGGGCTGCGATGCGGCGCATGCGCCGGAACTGGTCTATGCGGATGGTCTGGACCTCAAGCACCAGCCCATCGGAATCGGGCTGTCATGCCGGCTTTGCGAGCGTTCGGATTGCCGCAGCCGCGCATTCCCGCCGCTGGAACACCGGCTCAAGCTGGACCCGAATGAGGACGCGGCCTCACCCTGGCGGTTCGAGAAATAGCTCAGTCGACGAAGGCCATGCGGTCCACATCGACCATGCCGCGATCGGTGATCTTGAGGTGCGGAATCACCGGCAGCGGCAGGAAGGCCACCTGCAGGAAAGGCTCGGCAAGCCGGCAGCCCAGGCCCCGCGCCGCCTCGCGCAGCGCATGCAGCAGCGGCGCGAGTTCTTCATGCGCAAGCGTGCTCATCAGCCCCGCGATGGGCAGCGCGATCTCGGCGCGCACTGCGCCACCAGAGGCGACGACGAAGCCGCCGCCGATCTCGCCCAGCCGGTTCACCGCCAGCGCGATGTCGTCATCATCCATCCCGACGGCGCAGATATTGTGGCTGTCATGGCCCACTGAGCTGGCGATGGCGCCGCCGGCCAGGCTGAAGCCGTGCACGAAGCCACGCGCGATGTTGCGGTTGTGGCCGTGCCGCGCGACGACGACGACCTTGGCCACATCCTGCGTCGCATCGGGCAGCACCGTGTCGCCCTGCAGCGGCAGCGTCCGGCGCAGGTGCTCGGTGATGATCTTGCCGGGAATGACGCCGATGACCGGCTGCTCGGCGCTGCCCGTCTTGGCGATATCGACCGCCGACACGCGCGGGGCGCGCATGCTGTCGAGGCCGATGGCCGCCACGGCTTCGCGCGCCGCGAAGCGCGCTTCCGTCACGGCGGCGCCGCCGATCAGCACGCGCGCCACGCGGCATTCGCGCAGGTCTTCCAGCAGCACGATATCCGCGCGCAGCCCTGGCGCGATCATGCCGCGATCGCGCAGGCCGAAGGCGCGCGCGGCGGTCAGGCTGGCGGCGCGATAGGCCGCGACAGGCGGCACACCCAGCGCAATCGCGCGGCGGATCAGGAAGTCCAGATGCCCTTCATGCGCGATCTCGAGCGGGTTGCGGTCATCGGTGCAGAAGCACAGGAAGGCGCTGGTGGATTCGGTCAGCAGCGGCGCCAGCGCCGCCAGGTCCTTGCACACGCTGCCCTCGCGGATCAGCACCGTCATGCCCTTGCGGATCTTCTCGAGTGCTTCCGCCGCCGTGGTCGCCTCGTGCTCGGTGCGGATGCCGGCGGCGATATAGCCGTTCAGCGCGGTGCCGCGCAGCAGCGGCGCATGCCCGTCGATATGCGCGGCCTGGAACAGCGCGAGCTTGGCCAGGCAGTCCGGGTCGCGCGCCAGCACGCCGGGGAAGTTCATGAACTCCGCCAGGCCGATCACCTTGGGGTGCGCCATGTACCGCGCGATGTCCTGCTCGCTGACCGCAGCACCTGCCGTCTCGAGCCCCGTCGCCGGCACGCAGGAGGACAGATTGACGCGCAGATCCATCACCATCCGCTGCGCCGATTCCAGGAACCATTCGAAGGCCCGCGCACCCAGCACATTGGCCATCTCATGCGGATCGCAGATGGCGGTGGTGGTGCCGCGCGGCGCCACGCAGCGCTCGAATTCGAAGGGTGTCACCAGCGAGGATTCGACATGGCAATGCGTGTCGATGAAGCCTGGCACGGCGATCAGCCCGGTGCAGTCCTCCACCCGCGTGCCGGTATACTCGCCGAGCGTTCCGACAATGGTCTCACCGCAGATCGCGATGTCACCGGGCAGCAATTCGCCGGTCACGAGGTCCAGCATGCGCGCGCCGCGCAGCACCAGATCGGCGGGTTCGGCGCCGCTGCCTTGCGCGATGCGGCGGGAGAGTTGCGTCTGCATCCGCGCCATGTGGTGCGGCGGGTGCCGCACTACAATTCGCGGATGGCCGCGAAGGTCTGCGTGGCTGCGCGTTCCAACTGCCACAGCGCGGCCTCGGCCTGTTCGGGTGCCACCGCTTCGAAGCGCAGCAGGCTGCCTGGCACGGCCTGGCCCAGCCGGTGCAGATCAGCGGTGATCACGGTGGCGATCTTGGCGTAGCCGCCCACGCTCTGCCGGTCCGGCAGCAGCGCGATGGGCTGGCCATCACCCGGCACCTGGATGCAGCCGGTGGTGTTCCCGTCGGAGACGATTTCGCGGCGGCCGAGATGCTGGAGCGGCGCGCCGCGCAGCCGCAGCCCGATGCGGTCGGCATCGCGCGTGACTTCATAGGCCTCGGTCAGCAGGGTGCGCATCGCGGCATCGGTGAACATCTCCGCCTGCGGGCCCAGGATCACGCGCAGCGGCCGCGCGCGATCGGCCGGCACGGGGTGGGGCAGGGTGCGCTCGCGCGCTTCCGGCGCCTCGTGCAGTCGCAGCGGCAGCACATCCCCGGCCGCCAGCCGCCGGCCCTGGAAACCGCCAATCCCTGCGCGGGTGTAGGTGCTGCGGCTGCCCATCACGGGGGCCAGCGCGAAGCCGCCGCGCGCCGCCAGATAGGCCGCGCCGCCACGCAACCGGCCCAGCGCGATCACCTGGCCGCGGCGGGCGGTGTGGCTGCGCCAGAAGGCGATGGGCAGGTCATCCAGCGTGGCGGGCCCTTCCGCGCCGGTCAGCGCGAAGCGGATGGATTCGGCCTGCACGGTGACGGTCACGCCCAGGCGGCACATTTCCAGCGCCGCCTCATCCGCGGCATTGCCCAGCACCGCATTGGCCGCGCGCAGAGCGAGCGGGTCCAGCGCGCCGGAGGGCGGCACGCCGATGCGCATATGCCCCACCCGCCCCAGATCCTGGATGGTGGAGAACAGCCCCGGCTCCTCGATGCGCAGGCTCATGCGCCGAACTCCTCGGCGCTGATGCGCAGGAAGCGCACCTCGTCGCCCGGCGCCAGCAGCGCCGGTTGTTCCCATTCGGGGTTGAACAGCGCGCGCGGCGTGCGGCCCAGGATGTTCCAGCCGCCTGGGGTTTCCTGCGGGTACACATTGGCCATCGCTTCGGCCATGGCGACGCTGCCGGCGGGCAGGCGGGTGCGCGGCGGCACGCGGCGCGGCAGGAACAGCTTGGGGTCCAGCCCGATCAGGTAGGGGTGGCCCGGGAAACTGCCCACCATGATCACGGTATAGATGGGCGCGGAATGCCGCGCGATGACTTCCTCCGCGGGCATCCCGAGGCGGGTTGCGGCCTCCTCCAGGTCGAGCGCGAAGGGGGCGTCATAACAGACCGGAATCTCGAAGCGCCGCGGGGCGGTGGCGGGTGCGTCAGGCAGTTCGCGCGCCAATTCCTCGAGCAAGGCGGACAGCGTTCGGCCGCTGATGCGCAGCGGGTCGAAGCGCACCAGCAGCGAGCGCAGCGAGGGCATGGTCTCGACCAGGCCGGCGGGTGCGGCCGCGGCCAGCGCCGCATCCAAGGCGCGCGCGCGCGCGGCGGCGCGCGGGTCCAGCGCTTCGGAGAATTCCGCGATGATGGCCGCATCCCCGGCCCGTCTGAGCAACATGATGCCATCTTGGCAGCGCCGCGCGCTCAGGCAAGCTGTGCGCAACAGAACGAGGACGGCGCGATGGCTGTGGTGAACATCAACTGCGACATGGGCGAGAGCTTCGGCCTGTGGAAAAAGGGCGAGGACGCGGCGATCATGCCGCTGGTCAACAGCGCCAACATCGCCTGCGGTTTCCACGCCGGCGACCCCATGGTGATGGCGGCGACCGTGAAGCTCGCCGCCGCGCATGGCGTCTCGATCGGCGCGCATCCGGGCTTCGACGACAAGCAGGGCTTCGGCCGCCGGCCGATTCGCCTGACCAATGCCGAGATCGAGGCGCAGACTGCCTATCAGATCGGGGCGCTCTGCGCCGTCGCGGCCCTGCATGGCGCGCGCGTCACGCATGTGAAGGCGCATGGCATGCTGCACAACATGGCCGTGCTGGATGTCGAGATGGCGCGCGCCATCTGCCGCGCGGTGAAGGCGGTGGACCCCACGCTGATTCATGTCGGCCTCGCATTGTCCAAGATGCAGGAGGCCAGCGAAGAGGCCGGGCTGCGCTTCGCGATCGAGGGCTATATCGACCGCATGTATGATGAGGACGGCAATATCACCGCGCGCAGCAACGCGGACGCCGTGCACAAGGACCCCGCACGCGCCGCCCAACAGGCCGTTGCCATGGCGCGCGATGGCGTGATCCTGACGCGGCAGGGTGCGCGCATTCCGGTCAAGGTGCACAGCCTGTGCGTGCATGGCGATGAGCCGACGGCGGTGGCCGTTGCGACAGCTGCGCGAAAGGCCTTGCTGGATGCCGGCGTTGCGCTGAAGACTCTGCCCGAGATCGGTATCTGAAGGAGAAACCGCCATGCGCCGTCGCGATTTGATGCTGGCCAGTGCGGCCGTTGCCGCCCCCGCTGTGGCGCAGGCCCCGCGCCTTTTGCGCTTCGTGCCGCAAGCCAACCTCACCAGCCTGGACCCGATCTGGACCACGGCAAACATCACCCGCAACCACGCCTATATGGTGTTCGACACGCTCTATGGCCTGGATGCGCAGTTCAACGCGCGGCCGCAAATGGCCGAGGGCCACGCCATCGAAGACGATGGCAAGCGCATCACCATCACGCTGCGCAGCGGCCTGCGCTGGCATGATGGCGAGCCGGTGCGCGCGCAGGATTGCGTGGTCTCGCTGCGGCGCTGGATGCGGCGCAACCCGTCGGGCCAACAGCTGGAACGCCAGCTCGAGGAGATGGCGGCACTGGATGACCGCCGCTTCGTGCTGCGGCTGCGCAGGCCCTTCCCGTTGCTGTTCGCCGCCCTCGCCAGCCCGGTGAATCCGGTCGCCTTCATGATGCCCGAGCGGCTGGCCAGCACCGACCCTTTCCAGCAGATCCGCGAGGCGATCGGTTCCGGCCCCTATCGCTTCAACGCGCGCGAGTACAATTCCGGCAGCCTCGTCGTGTACGAGCGCTTCGCCGATTACGCGCCCAACCCCAACGGCCCGCCAAGCTTCACCGCCGGCCCGAAAGTGGCGCATTTCGACCGCGTGGAATGGCGCATCATCACCGATGCCGCGACCAGCGCGGGCGCCTTGCAGACCGGCGAGATCGACTGGTTCGAACAGCCGCCGCCGGAAATCCAGCAGCTGCTGCGGCGCAACCGCAACATCCATCAGGAACCGATCGACCCGCTGCCGCTGACCGGCATCCTGCGCTTCAACTTCCTGCACGGCCCCTTCGACCGCAAGGAAATGCGCCAGGCGCTGCTGCCCGCCGTCAATCAGACCGACTATATGAGCGCGATCGTGGGCACCGATCCCGCGCTGATCCGCACGGGCGTGGGGATGTTCACGCCTGGCACGCCGCTGGCCAATGATGCAGGCCTGGGCCCGCTCACCGGCCCGCGCAGCCTGGACCGCGCGCGCGAGATGCTGCGGGCCGCGGGCTACACCAATCAGACCATCCGCCTGATCGGCCCGACCGACATCCTGGCACCTTCCGCCATGACGCAGGTGGCCGGCGACATGTTCCGCAGGCTTGGGGTGAACCTTGATTTCGTGCTGACCGATTGGGGCACGGTGGTGCAGCGCCGTGCCAGCCGCGAACCAATCGAACGCGGCGGCTGGAACGTGTTCCTCACCGCCTTCTCGAGCACGGATTTCATGGACCCGGCGGGGCATTTCCCGCTGCGTGGCAATGGCCTGAATTCCTGGCCCGGCTGGCCCACCATCCCGCGGCTGGAGGAACTGCGCGACGCCTGGTTCGACGCGCCCGACCTGCCCGCGCAACAGCGCATCGCGCGCGAGATGCAGACCACGGCGATGGACGAACTGCCCTTCATCCCCGTCGGTGCCTACATGTCCGTCACCGCACATCGCAACAACCTGCGCGACCGCGTGCCGGGCTTTGCGATATTCTGGAATATCCGGCGGGCGTGACCCGCCTTCAGCGCGGCGGGCTGCGCAGCATCCCGAAGAAGGCCATGCCCGTCGCGATGAAGGACAGGATGATGAAGGTCGCCACCGGCCAGGACATCGGGTTGGGAATGGCCACCATCAGCGTCAATGCGACGGTGACGACGAAGGCCGGCATCTTGGCCTGGTCCAACACGATGGCCATGACCACGCACAGCACGGCGGTCAGCAGCGGCACGGCGATTTCGGCACCCATTCGGTCCACTCCAATTTGATGTCGGAACGACCCTATAGCGTCCAGCCGCCGTCAATTACAATGGCCTGTCCTGTCATGAAGGCGCTTTCGTCGGCGGCCAGATACACCACCAACTGCACGAGTTCCTCCGGGCTGGCCAGGCGTCCCATGGCCTGGCGGGCGATGAAGGCGGCGCGGGCGGCATCGAAGCCGCCGGCGGCTTCGGCATTGGCGGCGATGCGATCATGCAGGCTTGGCGTGTCCACCGTGCCAGGTGCGAGGCAGTTGCAGCGCACGCCGCGCGCGACCGTGTCGGCCGCGACGGCGCGCGTCATGCCGATGACGGCAGCCTTGGTGGTGCCATAGACGAAGCGGTTGGGCGCGCCTTTGATCGACCCCGCCGCGCTGGCCATGTTGATGATGGAGCCACGGCCGCGTTCCAGCATCGGCGGCAATGCGGCGGCCAGCACTTTCCACATGGCGCGCACATTCAGCGCGAAGGCGAAGTCCCAATCGGCATCGGTGCAGGTCAGCGCGGTGTTCTGGTGGACGAAGCCCGCACAGTTGAACAGCACATCCAGCGGCCCCGCGCGGCCGACCATATGCGCGACGGCGGCGTCATCCAGCACATCCAGCGCATGCGTCTCGATGCCGGCCGCGGCCAGGCCAGCCAGCTTGGCCGCGTCCTTGTCGGTGGCGACGACGCTGCCGCCTTCGGCGGCCATGGCGAGTGCTGCGGCGCGGCCCATGCCTTGCCCTGCGGCGGTGACGAAAATGCGCTTGCCTGCGAGCCGTCCGGCCATGGTGGAATCCCCCGTGTTGTTGGGGGCATTCTGCCGTGTCAGGCGGGCAGGGGGAAGCGGTCCAGCCACTTCTGGTATTCGGGCTCCACCTGGATATCCATGCTGGCCAGGAAGCGGACCACGGCGCAGTAGAAGCTGATGGTGACGACCAGGTCGGTCATGTGTTCGTTATTGAAATGGACGCGCAGCGCTTCGAAGGTGGGGGCGGAAATGCCCGGGCCGGCGGCGGCTTCCCGGGCGGCCCGCAGCACCAGGCGTGTGGTGTCATCCATCGTGGCGGCGCGGCCTTCACTGTCGGCAATAAGCGCGTGGATATCGGCCTCCGTCACGCCGAAATCCATCCCGATCTTGACGTGATGCGACCATTCATAGGGCGCGCGCGCGACCCAGCCGACTTGAAGAATGGCCAGTTCGCGCAGCCGCGCATCCAGCGTGGAACCGTAGCGGATGAACTGCCCCAGCCCCTGGAAGGCGCGCAGCGCATTGGGGCTGTTGGCCAGGCAGCGATACAGCGTGATGTCGCGCTTCATCAGCTCCTGGTGTTCGGGGGCGAGATCTTCACGCAATACGTCTGGCAGGCGGGCCATTCAGGCAATCTCCCGGATGAGTTTGGCGCGCAGGGCGCGCGCGAGGTCGCGACGATTTTCGGCTTCCATCACAAAGGCGCCGGGGCCGCCCATCACGTCGCGGCGGTAGTGTTCGGCCAGCGGTTCGCCCGCGCGCGTCAGGCTGCCGGGACCGGCGATGGCGAGTGCATTCACCACCATGCCGCGGCGGACGACGATGTCGCGCGCCACGGGTGCGGGGCGGATGCTGCGGGAATCGGGGCCATCGCCGGAGACATCGATCACCAGCTGGTCGGCAGTGAAGGGGCCTTCGCGCAGTATATGCGAGGCGTGGTGGATGGCATCGCCGATCGCGTTCCAGCTTTGCGGGCTGCGCGGGGCGGCGATCAGCGCATCGGCAACGCGCTGCGCATCGGCGCTACCTGCGATGCGCATCCAGTCGACCACCAGGGCAGAACCACCCGGGCTGCCCCATTCCAGCATCGCGACGCCGATCGCGCCGCGCGGCTTGGACGCGATGGCGGCGAGCACGGAAGGGTGTGTCAGCGCCTCCGCGTAGCCTTCGCGTTGCAGCGCGAATTCATCGGCATCGATCGAGCCGGAAGCGTCCATCGCCAGCACCAGCAGCAGGTCCAACCGCTCCTGCGCAATCGCCGGTGTTGCGATCAGCGCGGGGCTGGCGAGGAGGGCGCGACGATGCATCGTGTCAGCCTGCACCGCCGCGCCGGGACATTCAACGGATAATGCCGCCCGAGAGGCTGCCGGGGATGCGGTTGCGCCAGGTGCCTGCGTCGACATGGCTGATGAAGTCCAACACCGCGCGGTTGAAGGCGTCGGGGTCTTCCAGGTTCATGGTGTGGCCGCATTTCGGCATGACCAGCAGCGCCGAGGAGGGGATGGTGCGCTTCAGGTAGAGGCTCGCTTCCAGCGTCGGGTCATCCTCATCGCCGGCGATGATGAAGGTGGGCGTGGTCATCGCGGCAAAGCCATCCTTCAGATCGAACAGGGATGGCCGCTGGCGCTGCACGCCCTGCATGGTCAGCGCGCTGCCCTCGGTGCTGTGTTCGCACAGCTGGGTCAGGAATTCATCGAAGCCGCGCGGGTCCTTTTCCTTGAAGACCAGACGCGTCGGGCCATGGCCATAGACCTTGCCCATCTCGGCCATTCCTTCCGCGCGGATGCGGGCGATGGTGGCATCCGTCTCGGCATGGAATTGCGCGCGCTTGTCGGCGGCGGCGCCATAGCCCACGCCGGCGGCGACCAGGCTGCGCGCGAGCGATGCATGCCGCAGCCCCAGATGCAGCGTGGCGAAGGCGCCCATCGACAGGCCCACCACATGCGCGGGTGCCAGGTTCAGCCCGCGGATCACGGCGGCGATGTCATCCGTCGCGCGGTCCTGGCTGTAGCGGGCCGGGTCGGCCGGCACATCCGATGGCGGATAGCCGCGCGCGGCGAAGGCGATGCAGCGATAGCGGCGGGCGAAGAAGCGCAGCTGCATCTCCCAGCTGCGATGATCGCCGGCGTATTCGTGCACGAAGACGATGGGCGTTCCTTCCCCGGCTTCCTCATAATGCAGGGCCACGCCATCATCGGCGGTGATTTTCGGCATGCTCGCTCCTTGCGCGCCAGCGCGGTTGGGACAATGTCGCGGATAACGAAAAAGGGGAGAATGTCCATGCATCGCCGCATGCTTCTGTTGTCGGGCCTGGCCATGCCGGCGCTGGCGCAATCCTGGCCCTCGCGGCCCATCCGCATCGTGGTGCCTTTCGGCCTGGGCGGTTCGGCCGATGTGGCTGCGCGCGCGCTGGGTGAGCCGCTGTCGGCAGCTCTCGGCCAGCCGGTGGTGATCGAGAACCGTCCTGGCGCGGGTGCGGTGATCGGCACCGACCAGGTGGCCAAATCCCCGCCCGACGGGAACACGCTGCTGCTGATGAGCAACACGCACACCGCCAATGAAACGCTGCTGCCCAACCGCCCATACCGGCTGATGCGCGACCTGGCGCCGGTGGCCGCGCTGAACATCGCGCGCCATGCGTTGGTGGTTCACCCCAGCATCGCCGCGACCACGCCGGCCGAGCTGATCGCGCTGCTGCGCGCCAATCCCGGCCGCTTCGACTATGCCAGCAGCGGGCCGGGCACGCCCTACCACATCGCAGGCGAGGTGTTCCTGGCGATGGCTGGCGTGCAGGCGCAGCACGTGCCCTTCCGTGGCTCGAACGAGGCGCGCACGGCCGTGATTTCCGGCCAGGTGCCGATCATGTTCGACGCGATCCCGACCATGCGCGAACAGATCGCCGCCGGCCGCGTGCGCGGCCTGGCCACGACCGGCACCACGCGCAACCCGCTGCTGCCCGAACTGCCTGCCCTGGCCGAGACCCTGCCAGGCTATGAGGCGAGCATCTGGCTCGGCGTCATGGCGCCCACCGGCCTGCCGGCCGAGATCGCGCAGCGGCTGAACACCGAGATCAACCGTTGGCTTGGCCTGCCTGCCACGCGCGATGCAATGGGCCGCGGCGGCGCCGAACCCATGCCGATGTCGATCGCCGATTTCACCACCTATCTCAATACCGACATCGCCCGTCAGGCGGAATGGATCCGCATGGCGCGCATCACCGCATGACGGCCTTCACACTGAACGGCGCGGCTGTGGTGGCGGCCGATGCGGAGATGCCGCTGCTGCACGCGCTGCGCGGTGAGTTCGGCCTGAACGGCGTGCGGCATGGCTGTGCCGAGGAAGCCTGCGGCGCGTGTCATGTGCTGGTGGATGGACGCTCAATGCCCTCCTGCACGATGCCGGTTTCGGCGGTGGCGGGGCGCGCGGTGACGACGCTGGAGGGCCTGGGCACGCGGGCCGCGCCGCACCCCTTGCAGACGGCGCTGCTGGAGGAGCAGGCGGGGCAATGCGCCTTCTGCCTGCCCGGCATCATCGTGACGGCGAGCGCGTTGCTGAAGGAGCGCCCGGGCATGAGCGAGGATGAGTGGCGCGAGGCGCTGGCTGGGCATTTGTGCCGTTGCTACGCGCATAACCGGATCATTCGCGCGATCATGAGGGTGACTCTTGGCGCCACCGATTCA
>JAIXVH010000139.1 GCA_027483125.1 Acetobacteraceae bacterium
CGGCGATGAAACGGGTGAAATTGGCGCCCTTGCCGGCCATGCCGGCCATCGCCTCGGCGGCCAGGGCGAAGGCCAGCCAGGCAATAACGAAACCCAGCGATTCGATCACCCACTCAGGCAGCGAATCGCCGGCACCGGCGAGGCGCCCGAGCAGGAAGAACAAGGGGAAGCACAGCGCCATGGACCAAAAGCTGCGCCCTGCCTCCAGCGTGGTGCCATCGAACAGATACGACCCATGCGCGCGGCCGCGGGCCAGCATGGCCGCCCCCGTCAGGCCGGTGGCAATGTGGCGGGCAGTGTCGGGAGTGGCGGTCAGGGAAGGACCTCGCGCAAGATAGCGGCGTAGGTTGCGGCGAGTGCGCGCAGTTCAGCAACCCCCACACGTTCATCGACCTGGTGCAGAGTGGCGCCTATGCCGCCGAATTCAGCGACCGGGCAGTAGCGGGCGATGAAGCGCGCATCGGAGGTACCGCCGCCGGTGTCGAGCGCGGGGATGGTGCCGGTGGCGTGGGTGATGGCGCGGGTCAGCGCGTCCACGAAGGGGCCGGGCTGCGTCAGGAAGGCCTCGCCCGAGCATTCGGTGCGCAGCTCATAGCGGGCGCCGGTGGCGCGCAGGGCTGCGTGCAAGCGTTCCGTGAGGGCTGCGGATGTATGCAGATCGTTGAAGCGGATGTTCAGCATGGCGCGCGCACTGGCGGGCACGACGTTGGTGGCGGTGTTGCCGACATCGAAGCCGGTGACCTGCAGCGAGCTTTGCTGGAAATGCGCGGTGCCGGCATCCAGGGGTGCTGCCAGAAGGGGCGCCAGCGCCGCGACCAGGCGGTGGATCGGGTTGTCGGCCAGCATGGGATAGGCGCTATGGCCCTGCTTGCCGTGCACGGTGATCCAGGCGTTCATCGAACCGCGGCGGCCGATCTTGATGGTGTCGCCGAGCGCCAGGCGGGAGGTGGGCTCACCGACCAAAGCCATGTCGGGGATGTGGCCGTTCGCTTCCATCCATTCCAGCACTTTCGCGGTGCCGTCCACGCTGCGGGCTTCCTCGTCGCCGGTGATGAGGAGCGAGATACTGCCGGGGTGGTTGGGGTGCGCGGCCAGGTAATCCGTCAGGCCGGCGATGAAGGCGGCGATGCCACCTTTCATGTCGCAGGCGCCGCGGCCGAACAGCGTGTCATTGTGCAGGACGGCGCCGAAGGGGTCGTGGGTCCAGGCGGCAATGTCGCCCACCGGCACGACATCGGTGTGGCCGGCGTAGCAGAAATGCGGGGCGCCAGTGCCGCGCCGCGCAAACAGGTTGTCCACGCGATAGTCATCGGGGCCGAAGGGCAGGCGCCAGCATTGGAAGCCCAGCGGTTCCAGCGCGCGCTGCACCAGGTCGAGCGCGCCGTCATCGGCAGGCGTGACGCTGCGGCAGCGGATCAGCGCCTGCGCCAGGGGAAGCGGATCGTTGGCCGACACGGTCACCGACATGCGAGAACCCGCGCGCAAGGCGCGCGGCGCCGCCCATAAGCCTGTCCCGCAGGTGATGCGCTCAGTGCGGCGTGGCCCAGCCGGCGCCCGGCGCTTGAGGGCGCAAGAGCTTCAGTCACGCAACAGGTCGTTGATGCTGGTCTTGGCCCGCGTCTGCGCATCGACGCGCTTGACGATCACCGCGCAATACAGCGAAGGCCCAGGCGAGCCATCCGGCAACGCCTTGCCCGGCAGTGAACCCGGCACCACCACCGAATAGGCCGGCACGCGACCCACGAAAATCTCACCCGTCGCGCGGTCGATGATCTTGGTGGTGGCGGAAATGAACACGCCCATGGACAGCACGCTGCCCTGCTCGACGATCACGCCCTCCACCACTTCGGAGCGGGCGCCGATGAAGCAGTCATCCTCGATGATGACCGGGTTGGCCTGCAGCGGTTCCAGCACCCCGCCGATGCCCACCCCGCCCGAGAGATGCACATTCTTGCCGATCTGCGCGCAGGAGCCGACGGTGGCCCAGGTGTCCACCATGGTGTTGGCGCCGACATGGGCGCCGAGATTCACGAAGCTCGGCATCAGCACGACATTGGGCGCGATATAGGCGGAACGCCGCGCGACGGCGCCCGGCACGGCGCGGAAACCGGCCTCCTTCCAGCGGTTTTCGCCCCAGCCTTCCCACTTCAGCGGCACCTTGTCGAAGGCGCCGGCGGCGGTGGCCATCGGCGCGCTGTCGGTCAGGCGGAAGGAGAGCAGCACGGCCTGCTTCAGCCACTGGTTCACCACCCAGCCATTCGCGCCGGGCTCGGCCACGCGGGCCTGGCCGCGGTCCAGCATCTCGAGCGCGGCTTCCACCGCGTCGCGCGCTTCGCCGCGCGTGCCGCTGTTGAGGGTGTCGCGCTTGTCCCAGAGGGCTTCGATGGTGGCTTGCAGGGTCATGTGGGGTCTCCGTTGCGGGTGGGATGGCGCGCGGGCGCGGGCGCGTCAACCTGGGCGGCGGCGCGCAAGCGCGGTATCAGGGGCGCGCAACAACGGAGCCTTCCATGGCGCTCAAGGGCAGCATCATTCCCGTCACCGCCTTCCAGCAGAATTGCGCGCTGCTGTGGGATGACGCGACGATGGAAGGCGTGGTGATCGATCCCGGCGGCGATGTGCCGGTCATCATCGAGGCCATCGCCAAGGCCGGCGTCACGCTGCGCTCCATCCTGATCACCCATGGGCATATCGACCATGCCGGCGGCGCCGATGAACTGCGCGAGAAGACCGGCGTGAAGGTGACCGGCCCGCATCAGGCGGACCATGTGCTGCTGGACAAGCTGGAACGCCAGTCGCGCGACTACAATCTGCCGGGCACGCGCAACCTGGTGCCGGATAGCTGGCTGGCGGAGGGCGACACCGTGCGCATCGGCGCCGATGATTTTTCGGTGCTGCATTGCCCCGGGCATGCGCCTGGCCATGTGGTGTTCGTGAACACCACGCTGAAGCTGGCGATCGTGGGGGATGTGCTGTTCCGCGGCTCGATCGGGCGCACGGATTTTCCGTATTGCGACCATGAGGCGCTGATCGACAGCATCCACAACAAGCTGTTCCCGCTGGGTGATGAGATGCAGTTCATCTGCGGGCACGGGCCAGGCGGCAGTTTCGGCCAGGAGCGGCTGACCAACCCCTTCCTCACCTGAGCGCGGCAAAGAATTCCCGCAACACGCCGGCGCATTCGGCCTCGTTCACGCCCCCCACCACCTCGGGCTTGTGGTGGGCCTGGGCATGGCTGAACACCCGCGCCCCATGCTCCACCCCGCCCGATTTCGGGTCATAGGCGCCGAACACCACGCGGCCGATCCGCGCATGCGAGGCCGCCTGGGCGCACATCGCGCACGGCTCCAGCGTGACGGTCAGCGTGCAACCTTCCAGGTGCTTGTCGCCCAGCAGGCGGGCGGCCTCGCGCAGCGCCAGCATCTCGGCATGGGCGGTGGGGTCGCGCAGTTCTTCCACGCGATTCCCGGCGCGCGCCAGCACCCGGCCGGTCGCATCACTGACCACCGCCCCCACCGGAACCTCGCCGCGCGCGGCGGCGGTCCGGGCCTCGCGCAGTGCGATTTGCATGGGCGATCCCATGACGGGAGTGTGCAGCAGCCCCCAGAGAGGGTCCAGCAGACGGAAAAATTGATTCGCTCATTCTTCACCGTCATCATGGTTTCGTGAGTTCGATCATCAGGCTTCCACAACCCACAAGAGGATCGCCATGGCCTTGACCGACCGCGCTGCCGCCCGCTGGGCAGGCAGCTACCTGATCCCCGGCTCGGGTGATTTCGCCTCGACGGCGCGCGCACTGGGCAAGGTGGAAGCGCTGAAACTGATCCAGCAGCACTACTTCCACGATACATCCCACTACACCGGCGGCGACATTGCGCTCAACGACGCCTTGCAGGCGATCCGCTACGCCCGGTCCAAGAAGCTCACCAAGGCCCAGCGCAAGGCGGTGCTCGGCACCGTCAAATTCGCGGGGTTTGTCGCGGGTGCCGCCACCGGCGCCACGGTGGGCTCCGTCGTGCCGGTGGCCGGCACGGTCGCCGGCGGCGCGATCGGCGGGGTCACGCTCGGCACGGTCGTCAGCGGCGGCGCCTTCACGCTCGATCACATGAAGCGCAAGACGAAGGGCCTGTACAAGATGATCCGCGGCACGCGCGGCGAGCATCGGCACCAGGCCGCGCGCGCGCTGCTCTACTGCCAAGGCAGCTTTCCCCCGGATAACCCAAAGCAGGGCGCATCCGAGGATGCATTGCAGGTCATCCTCGATGGCGAATACGAGGAGGTGATGGCGATGTCGCTCGAAGCCTGTGTCGAGCGCGTGGCGGACCGGCTGAAGTCCAACTGAACTGCATGGTTCCCACGCGACGCGAACCGCTCTAGCAAAGCGGCATGTCCAAGCGCCCCGTGATCGGCCTGACGCTCGATGCCGAGCAGCCAGGCGGCTATTCCAAACTGCCCTGGTATGCGCTGCGGCAGAACTATTTCTCGGCCGTGGCGGAGGCTGGCGGCCTGCCCATCGCGCTGCCGCATGATGCGCTGCGGGCGGCGGAATACCTGGCCTTGTGCGACGGCATCCTGGTCACCGGCGGCGCCTTTGACGTGGACCCGGCGCTGTATGGCGGCGGGCCGCAGCACGAAACGGTGACGCTGAAGCCCGGGCGGACGGATTTCGAACTGGCGATCACCCGAGGCGCATTGGC
>JAIXVH010000172.1 GCA_027483125.1 Acetobacteraceae bacterium
CGCCATCCCTGGCTGCATGCGACGCGCGCCTTTTCGATGCTCGGTTCGGGCATCTGCTTCTTCATCGCCTTCCGGCATCTGCCGCTGGCCGATGGCTATCTGGTGTATTTCACCGCGCCCTTCCTGACACTGCTGCTGGCGCGCATCTTCCTGAAGGAACGCGTGCCGCGCGCGGCCTGGATCTGGTGCGCGGTGGGTTTCGCGGGCGTGATCGTCGCGCTCTCGCCACAGCTGGGCCAGGGCGATGCCGCAAGCCTGACAGGCTTCGCCGCCGCCATGATCGGCACGCTGTTCTACGCGGTGAACATCACCATCAATCGCGGCCTGCGGATGGAGGCCGGCATCGCGCGGTTGATCCTCTGGCCCGGCGTGGTGGGCGTGCTGGCCAATGCGCCCTTTGCCGCCGCGCAATGGGTGCAGCCGGACGCGCTGGAATGGGCGCGGCTGATCGCCAATGGTGTGCTGGCCGGGGCGGCTGCGGTGCTGCTGGCACTCGCCTTCCGATATGCGACCGCCGCGCGCCTGGCGCCCTTCGAATTCATCGCGCTGCCATGGTCCGTCACGCTGGACTGGGCGGTGTTCGGCAATGCGCCGGAGGCCGCCGTCATCCTGGGCGGTGTCATCGTGGTGGTGGCCTGCGTGATGAGCGAACGCGCGGTCAAGCGCGGTCAGGCAAAGCCTTCCGGGAAGACATGAAGCCCATCCGCGCCAAGCGGCAGATCGAGCACGCGCAGCACGGCGGCCATCGGCAGCGGCCCGTAGAGATGCGGGAACAGGCCAGGGCGCGTGCTGCTGGCCGGTTCGAAGCGCAGCGCCTCGCCCAGGGCCGCGACATCGGCCTCCACGATCAGCAGATCGGCTTCGCCGCGCCGATGTTTCGCCGCCGTTGCGCGCAATTGCGCCGCGGTCGAGAAATGCAGGAAGCCGTCGCGCCGGTCATCATCGCTGCCGCGATAGGCGCCGGCGGCTTCGGCAGCCGCCCAATCGGCGCGGCGGACCAATGTGTAGATGCGTGTCTCCATCCGCGCATTCAGGCCGCCACGCGATAGAGCGCAAGCCCCCCGGTCTCGGCCAGTGGCATGCGGCCCACCGCCCAGCCGGGCAGCGCATCGGTGCGGTGGAAATGCGTGGCCCCCGCGGCCAGATCCGGCAGCGAACCCGCCAAGGCGCGGACCGCGATGCGCCGGCAGATGGCGAGCGCGGGGTCCGCTTCTGGTGGGTTCCAGGCCAGGCCGTCCGGCCGCTAGCAGGCGAACTGGAAGGGCGCGCGGCAGACGGCAGCGACCATCGCGGGCAGTGTGGAGGCCTGCGCATGCGCCGCGAAGCGCGCGCGCCCCACCGGGCATGCCAGTGCTGCGCGCGCCCGCCGCAACACCAGCGCCGCCAGCGCCTCGATGCCGCGCACCGCGCAGGGGCCGGCTTCCGCATACAGCGTTCGCGCGAGGATTTCCTGTGGGTTCATCGGCCCACTCCATCGATCTTGCTCTCGATCCGTGCGAGCTGTTCGGTCACGCGCCGATCCATCTCGCGGATCAGCGACAGCGGCACATAGGTGCGCGCGACTTCCAGCTTGAACTCGGCCAGGTCGTCGCGCGTGCGCGACAGGCGGTCGCCATTGCGCAGGTCGCCGCTCTCGATGCGGCGGTCCAGCTCTCGGCGGATGCCGTGCAGCGTCCAGAACAGCCAGACCGCGATGGGGCTCTGCACAAGCGCCATCAGCAGGGCGGGTGAAACATCCTCGGGGTTCATGGTAGTCATCCTTCCGGCTTGGATGAGCGGGACATGTGGAACGATCCTTATCTCGAGACCTGCTGCCGATCGGCTTTGCATCGGCTGATGCTGGTGGGCGCGCATGGCCGCCCGCCCGCCTTGAAGGACGGGCCGTGTCTCAACAGACTGGCGGGAATGGGCCTGGCGGCAGCGCGCGCCGATGGTCGCTACGAAGCGACCGATGCCGGGCGCGCGGCCCATGGCGTGGTCGTCATGCGCCGCGCCAGGACATCCCGCGCGGCGCCGGCGGGACCATCGGCAGCCGCACCGGCTCGTTGAGGATCAGCCCGGTCACCGCATCCAGCGCGTCATCGCGCGCATGCCGGTCTTCGGGGCGCCAGGCGGCCATTTCGCGGGCGAAGGGGCCGCCCATGACATCCTCATGCGCATGCAGCCGGCGGGCGGCCAGCAGCGGGTCGAGCGCCGCCAGGATGCGCTCCTGCTTGTTGCGCGTGCTGGTATGCGGCCGCACCGCGACGGGCACGCCCATCTCGGCTGCGGTCTTGCGCAGCATCTGCGGCAGAAAGCCGCCAATGCCGTTGGTCTCGATGAAGACCGCCGGCAGATGCAGCGCCCGCAGAAGTTCGGCCACCTTGCGGCATTGCTGCGTGGCGCCGTCATCGCCCACCGCGTCATCCACGGTGAGCCAGGCGACGCGCTGGATGTAGAAGCGCCCCTCCTGGTCCGCATAGGCGCAGGCCAGGACGGAACCATCGCCGCTGCCCGGACGCCCGAAGGCCGGGTCCCAGAAGGCCGCACCCGAGACCATGCGCCGGCCCAGCAGGAACAGGTACCCGCGCCGATTGGCCTCCATGTATTCCGGCTCCGCGCGGTAGCGGATGATGAGCGCGGGATCGAGGCGCGAGGCCTCGTCATGCACGGGTTCCAGCTGCATCTGCCGCGCGAAGGCCAAGGGCCCCACGCGGCCGCGCAGCGCGTCCACCGCTTCGGGCGAAAAGCGTTCCGGCCAGGCGGAGGCGCCGTGCTTGTCGAGCAGCGGCAGGCGCAGCCGGCGATAGCCGCGCAGCAGCGGCTCCTGGTCAGGCCGGTAGAGGCTTTCGGCCACATGCGGCGTGCCGATGATGAGCTGCATGCCGCCTGGCACCAGCACGAATTCCGTCTCGGCGAGGCGGGCGCGCAGTTCCTCGCGCTTGAACACGGTGTCGCAATTGCCCGCGACTTCGACGTCGTCGGAGATGATCAACTCCGCCCGCGCGCCGGTGATGTTGCCGCCGATGCCCTGCGCCAGCATCGAGGGGTCGCGCAGCACGGCATTGCGCGCCACGGTGAAGCGATCCGCGGCCCAGCTGTCGTCGCCATCGGGCAGCAGATGCGCACAGAGCGGATGGCGTTCGATGATGCGCCGCACCTGGCGCACCATGCGCCCCGCGAGCGACTGGTCGGCGGCCAGCACCAGGATGCGCGCATCCGGCTCGATCGACAGCCACCAGGCGCAGAACAGGCCCACCAGGGTGGACTTGCCCGAACCGCGAAAGGCCATCAGCAGCAGGCGGCGATCGCCCGCCTGGCGGCGTTGCGCAAGCCATGTCGCGATGCGGCGGTGATGCGCGGGCGTGGTGAGCGATTGGTGCTCGTTCCACACCCAGACGAATTCGAGGAATTCACTCGTCGTTGTCTGCGTCACGGTCCTGCGCCTCCGGCTGTGCCAGCGCCGCTCGGGCGCGGGCGACGATGTCGTGGCTTGCATCGGCGTCGTCGGATGGCATGCGCTCGGCGAAGCGCATCAGCGCATCGAGGAAGGACAGACCGACCTTTCCGGCATCATTGCGTGCGCGGTAAAGCTTAGATACCTCAGCATCCGCGTGCGCGGCATTGCCTCGCACGAAGTTATCCAGGTCGCGGAACACGAATTCCGTCAGCCCGTCGAGGTCGAAGCCCTGCTTCTTCAACCTGCGTCGTGGCATGGCTTTGGTCCTTTACATCTTGGGTTTGACGGCCCTCACGATCAGCGTGCCGCTGCCCACCGTGATGGTGCCGCCGCTGATGTTCTGCGCGGTCACGCGCACCTGGTCGGTGCTGGCCGTGCCGCCCACGGCCGCGTGGAACACCACGCCGCCATTCTGGAATCCGCTGGTCTTGGCGAAGCCCGCCTGGACCATGTCGCCCTGGCGCACGCCAGGCAGCGTGACGTCATGCGTGTCGGTCGCACCGGCCGTGAGCGCCGGCAGCGTCCAGCCATCGTCGGTGACCGTGCATTCGCGCACGCCCCAGCGGCGCGGCCCGCCGAAGATGATCGGCGGCGCGTGCTGCGCGCCGGTGTAGAGTCTGAGACTGCGCAGCACCGCGCTGGCCGAACCGCCACGCACGCCGATCGCGGCATAGCGCGCGCCGGCATTGAGCGTGATGCGCTGCAACCGGTTCAGTGCGACGCCGCCGGCGAGGCTGTCGAGATTCGCATTGCCCTCCCACCAGAAGGACGGGCTGCCCGCGAAGACCGCGTTCATGTTGGAAAACAGCAGCCGCGCCTCGGCGCCGAGCACGTTTTCCAGCGCGTCGAACTGCATCACCACCGGGCGCAACTCACTGCCCTCGGCGGCGAGGAAGAACTCCTTGCAATCGGCGCTGTCCACCACGAAGGCGAGCGCGCGCGACGTCGGCAGGCCCACATCCTCCGCGTTCAGTGTCAGCAGCGACAGGCCCGCGAAGCAGAAGCCGTTCAGATCCGTGGGCGGGCCATTGGGGTTGGAGGAGAGCAGCGCCATCTCCTCGAAGCCGACGCCGTTTGCGCTGTCGATGGTCTGGCGGAAGGCGCGGCTGCGGAGATGTTCGGCCGCGGCCACCAGGCGCGGCGTGCCATGCGCGGCGGTGGCCTGGTGCAGCGCGATGACGGTGCCGCCGGCGCGCGTCGCATCCGGCGCATAATCTACGCCCAGGCCCACGAAGCCATAGGTGCCATTGTAGCCGACCTCGTAGAGGCAATCATTCGGCCCGCCGAAATGCCGGGCGACGAAGTTGCTGCACTGCTCCATGCGGATGCCGCGCGCCATGATGCAGCGCGCATCCCCGGCGGTCAGCAGGAAGGGTATGGCGTCCACCGTGCCGGGCGTGCCCTGCCGCTGCAATTCGAAGGCCGGCCCCAGGAACAGATGCTGGTTGTGCCGGTCATAGGCGCCGGGTGCTGCCGAAAACCGCACCCCGAAGCGCGACAGCGTGGGGTGGGTGGCCGAGGCATTGGCGAAATGCCCGCCGACATAGGTGATGGCGTTGTTCCACGCCGCCGCCGTCGCGCAATGCACATCCAGGCCGTAGCGGTTGTTCACGATGCGGCCCAGATGCATCGTGCTGTCCTCATAGCCGCGCCCATCGCCCAATGTCTGGATGCCGATGGTGAAGCCCTCCACCTGGCGGACCTCGGTATGGCAGGCGTCGAGGTTGATCAGCTTGATGCCGATGTCGTTCTCGTAGAGCCAGGTCGAGATGGTGGCGCGCTGCACGCGCAGGCCCAGATAGCTGCGCGTCGCGGTGCGGTAGGTGCCGCCATTGCCGATGGTCAGCGCGGTCGCGCCGGCGGGGCCCGCGTAGAGGATCTGCCCGATCATCGTCAGGCCCAGCGCCTCGCCCGGCAGGGTCAGCGGCTGTGTGGTGCGGAAGGTGCCCTCGCCGATGATCAGGCGCCGGCCGAAGGCCGCGGCCGCGCTCATCGCCACTTGCAGCGCCGGGCCGTCATCGGTGGTGCCGTTGCCGGTGGCGCCGAAATCGCGCACCGACAGCGTCTCGGCGAGCTTGTCCTCGACCGTGCGCGGCACGGCACCGGCATAGGCGCCGGTGATCAGGCCGGTCTGCGGCAGGACCGTGACATCGCCCACCGCATCGAAGGCCAGCACGCGGTTGGCGCGCGCGCTGGCCGGCGGCAGCGTCACCGTCGCATTCTCCGACACGTCCAGGCGCACGGCGCCGGACAATTCGTCGCGCAGTTCCTGCAGCGCGGCGACCTGGTAGTCCAGCTCGTCATTCAGCGTGCGCGCGCGCAGCACGCCATTCTCCTGGAAATCGGCGGTGCGCGCGATGCGCATGCGCCGCAGCAGCGTCACCCGTACGCCGGAAGCCGGCGGCGTGTCGAAGACCACCTGCCCGCCCTCGCTCTGCCCGGCGCCGGTGATGGTGAAGCCGGCCGAAAGCCGCTGCCCATTCACCCTCACTTCCAGATCCGCCGGCGAGAAGACCGGGAAGGGGAAGGTGAAGCTGGTCTGCGCGCCATTGGCGGCATAGTTCACGCGCGGCGCGACATCGCCGATGCGGATATGCTCTGACATTGTTGGGGTTCCTTCGCGGTCAGTCGAGCAGGCTGCGCACGGCCGTGCCGAAGGCCTGGCCGGCGCGGACGAAGCCGGTGAAGCTGGCATCGGGGTTCAGCAGCGAGGCGCGCCCGGAGGAGAGGCGGGCACGGAAGATGCGGTCATCGTCATGGCGCGCGGCGGCGGCGTCGGCCTGCAGCCCTGCGGTCAGCGCCGCGGCCGAACCGTCATTCGGCGAGACGCCGGAGGAGGCCATGCGCGCGCGTGCCGTGGCGATGGTGCGCGCGAGCTGCGCGGCGCGCGAGCGCTGCTCGGCCTGTTGCTGCACGATCAGCTGCTCCTGTCGCAGCCGTTCGGTGGATTGTGCCTGTTCGGCCTGGGCGCGCTGCATCGCGGCCTGGCTCGAGGCCTGGCGCGATTGCGCATAGAGGCCCGCGCCGGCACTCGCCAGCGTGGCAATGGAAGCGAGCGCGGCCATCAGTCGGTCATCCTCATTTCGGTGGTGACGGAGAGCAGGGTCATGGGCAGGGGCGTGTCGTCATCGATGCGCCAGAGCGGGCCGAGCGCATCGCGCTTCCAACCCAGCGCGCGCAGCCGCACATCGCCGGTGAAGCGCATGGGCGATGCATCGAGCACTGGCGTGTCCAGTCTGCGAAACGGCACCGGCTTGGCACCCCGCCCCAGATCGACGCCGAGGCTGGCCGTCTCCAGCAGCCGGAAGGTCACGCTGATGAGACGCAAGGGGGCCGCGCGCGCGCCCATGCCGCTGAGCATCTCCGCGGGCAGGGGCTCGACCACATGGCGGAAGCGCAGCCCGACCTGCACCGATGATGCGGCTTCGGCCAGCACGATGCGTGCGCTGCTGACCTGCTGGTCCTGCCTGGGTGAGGCATCGGCAAGGATGCCCACATCGCGCCCGTTCAGATGCGCAAGCCCCGTCCATTGCGTCTGTGGCGTGGTGCTGCTGCCGCTGAGTGCCGCGTCGAGTGCGAGGCTCGCGTCAAAGCGTTCCAGCCGGTGCGTGCCGAAGCGTTCGACGGCGGCGTAGACCACGCCATCCAGCTCGGCCACGGCGCGAAAGGCGCCCTGCGTGTCCTGCGCCGTCCAGGCGGTGACCTGCTCGGCGCGGAACAGCGTGAGCGTGGCCAGCGTGCCGTCCTGCATCACCGCATGCAGGTGGCGCGCGACCTGGTCATAGGCCAGCGCCACCGGCTCCTGCACGAGGTGCGAGGCGACCAGCGCGAGATCATTGGCCTGATAGGCCTGTTGCACATCGGTGTAGACGAATTCGTGCAGCGCGCGGCCGTTGCGCGCGGCGAAAATCGTGCTGCCATCGACATCGACCGGCGGCAGCATGCGCTTGACGGGACTGCCCACGCGCGTCTGCCGTGTGATCTGGATGGAGGAGGGTGTCAGCGGATCGCCGCTGACCATCCACTCGCCGCCGGAGGTGAAGATCTGCAGATGCCGGCCGGAAAAGACGCCGCGGATCGCGTTCACCTGGTCGGAGACGAGGCCGAAGGAAATCGCCTCGTCATCCAGGCCGGTGCCGGTGCTGAAATTGTACAGATCGCCGCTGCGCGAGAGGAAAAGCCGATTGGGCAGGTCGCGCGTGCCGCCGATCACCAGGCGGTCCTGGTGGAAACACACGCTGACCGGCCAGCCGCGCACGGAGGAGATGGCGCCTTCCTCCCAGTCGAAGGTGGCGCCGGTGCCCGGCAGCGTGTCGAGCACCAGTGCCGCGACGCGCTGCGGGTCGATCAATGCGGTGATGTTCACGCGCTTGCCCGCGACCAGCCAGCGTGCTCCGACATGCCCCGCCTGGAAGACCGGCGCGGAGGCAACGAGGTTGATGGTGCCTGTGGTGGCCGTCGGCGTGAGCGTGATCTCGGGTGCCGCGAAACGATGCGTTGGCACCTCGATCCAGGGCCAGAAGGAGAAGGCCCAGGCGGTGTGCGATGTGCGCGTCAGCCGCATCGGCGAGATGTCGGGGTGGCAGACCAGCAGCGTGTCGGCGCTTTGTGTCCAGGCCAGCTGCGGCAGGATCTCGGCCGTCCAGGGCGCGCTGAGATCGGCGACCATGCTGTCGCCCAGGAAGACCTGCAGGCGGTTCGCGCTCATCGCCAGCAAATAGGTCTGCTCGGTGTTGAATTCGAAGGCGCAGAGCCGCGCCGGGCCGGGCAGGGTGGCGACATGGCGCAGGCCCGGACGGCGTGAGAGGCCACCGGTGGGCTGGATGAAGACATTGCGCAGGCGCCGCGCGCCATTGCCATAGGCGCGCAGATCAGCGCGGCCGAGCAAGGTGGGCGAGAGCTCGCCCGCGGTGAAGCTGCTCTTCAGCATGCGTTGGCCGGACATGGTTCAGCCCCGCGCCGTGATCAGCGGAAAATCACGCAGCGCGCGCGGCGTGGCCTGTGCGCTGTCGCCGTGGCGGGCAGTGCGCAATTCACTTTCGGCCTGCTGGTAGAGAAGTTGCGCGCGCGATGTCGCTTCCGTCAGCGGGATGCAGAATTCAGCGGCCAGGCGGGCCACCAGCGCGGAGGCGAAGAAGGGCGGGAAGGCGCCTTCATCGGGGCGGAAGATGTAGGTCAGCGTCACCGCTTCGGCGTTGCAGTGCAGGCGGCCTTCGACGATGCGATAGGGCAGGCCCTGGCCGGCGCCGGGACCGCCGGCGGAAAGCGCGCGCAGGAAGCCCACGGGCAGCTGGAATGCGCAGGCGAAATCCGCGACCGGGCGTGCGGCCAGGCGCGGCAAGGCCTCCTGCGCGGTCGCGAAGGACCAGGGGTGGATCGACAGCAGCGCATCGCGGATCGGCGCGAAGAGATTGGCGCAGACCTCCGCTTCGGCGGTGCCGTCATCGAGCGAGGCGATGGGCTGCGCGCCGATCTTCAGAAGCGCGCGTGAGCACAGCGCGAGCGAGGTCGTGGCCATGGGATGCTCCGGTGATGTGCGGATGAAAAAAGGCGCGGCACCCGATCGGGCGCCGCGCCGTTGTTGAGAGGCCGATTCACTGAACAGGCTTGTTCAGCCTGTTCAGATCGGACTCTGGCGCTATTCCTTGCAGCGCATGCGCACGGCGCCGGCCGCGTCGATCAGCGCGGCACCCTGGCTCATCATGGAATTGACAAACCAGGCGGCGCGATCGCCATGCCAGGTCACATCCGTCATCACCTCGGAGGCGGCCGCGTGGCCCACCGATGTGCGATGATAGAAGTAGCAGTAGCGAAGCGCGCCGGTCTTGGTCAGGCCGGAATGCGGCATCCACAGCGCGCCCAGCCAACGCTTGGCCTGGGTACCGCCCTTCCAGGGCAGCTCGTCGGGACCGGCGAAGTTGGAATTGGCGAATTCCTGGATCGCCAGCAATTCGCTCCACTGCTTCCAGCCCACGATGGCGACGCGGTTGCCGTCATCGGGCACATCGGCGGTGCCGAGCATCTCGAAGGCGCGCAGCACCTTGTTGCGCGTGAGACCATCATTGTCGGTCTCGCCCGCATTGGTGCCGATCGCCTCGTTGGTGCTGCCATCCAGCGCCGCGATGATCAGCTCATCGGTCTTGCGACCCAGCGCATAGGCGCCGGCATTCGTCACCACCGCACGCTCGTCGATGTTGACCTTCAGCTCGTCGAACTTGTCGATCCAATCGCCCGCGTAGTGATCCTGCAGGAAGCATTCGACATTGGTGTGGTTGATGTTCATCAGCGGCACGATGCCGTTGCGCGCCTTGCTGGCGGCCGTGCCGGCACCCACCCGCTGGAACACGGTGGAGGCACCCTTCACACCGGTCTTGCTGCGCACCGTCGCGCGCAGCTTGCTGCCCTGGCGCTGGTAAGCCTCATGCACCTCGGCGGCGTATTGCTTGATGAAAGCCTGGTCGATGGAGGCGGACATGCCTGTCTCCTTGATGTGCGTTGATGGGAAATCAGCGCGCGCGCGGTTGCCCTGCGGGCCGCAACGCGCACCAGGCCCGCGCGCCGAGCAGCGGTTGTGCGCAGGCAATGCGAAGCGCCCGCCGGTCGCCGGGGAGGCAACAACGACCGACGGGCGCGCAGGGCGAGCACATGCGGCTCCAGCCCCGCCCGACACGCCGCCTATGGCTGCGGCGCGTCGTGGTGGTGTGGAGATGAATTCGGAGGTTGGACTGGGGAGGGCAAAGCCCTTCCCCAAGGCCACCCATGTTACCCACCCACGATGCGTCGGAACCCATCGGTGACACGGCGGACGAAGTCGGGTTCGCGGGAGCGCCAGTAGCGCGGGTCGCGCATCAGTTTGCGCAATTCGTCTTCGCTTTCCGCGGTGGGTGTGTCGGTGTCGCGGGTCATGGCGGGTTCGTGGCCTGCCATCATGCGTTCCATCGCCAAGACGCCTTCGAAGGTCGTGGCGAGGGCATCGAAGACGGGTGCGGGCAGGTTCTGCTTGCCCCAGGTGGAGAGTTGGCGCGCCGTGCGACGGAAGCGTTCCTCGCCACCGAAGTGCGCGGAAAGCCGTTCGACCTGGCGTTCAGCCTCATACTGCTGTGCGGCCTCGACGATCAGCGGCAGGATCCGTTCGGCCGCCAGTTCGTAGACGAGCTGGGTTTGCGCGCGGGAGAAGCCGGCCTGGTGCAGGCGCGCATTCACGTCCGGATCGATGCCGAGGCCCTCGGGTGCTTGCACCTCATAGGCATCTGGGCTGTCGGGGATGTCGAGCATTTCGCGCCAGCGGCGCTTGTCTTCTTCGTCCGCGTCATCGCCGGGGCGGCTGATGCGTTGCGACATGCGGCGTTCGAGTTCGCGGTAGGATTTCACCAGCGCCTCCACGCGCAATTCGCCGCGCTCGGCGTCCCAGAATTTCTCCGGGATGTCGGCCGGGCGGCCAGGCTTGTCGTTATCCAGCGCGGTCTCGAGCAGGCTCTCGGTCATCGGTGTCACTCCTGGGGGATGGGCGCGAGGATTTCGGCGGGTGCGCCGAGGGTACGGGCGAGCCAGCGGGTGGCGGCGATGGTGTCGATCTGCTGTGCGGCCGCGGCGCCGAGCTTGTTGACGGCTTCGAGGAACAGCAGCGTGTTCGCGGCATCGGCGCGGCCTTGGACGCGGGCGAGCGGGCTTTCGTACATCAGCCGCACGCCGTGATTGTCGAGCAGCAGGGGCGGCACTTCGCCGCGGCGTGCGAGCAGCGAGAGGCAGCGGCCGATCAGTGGCGTGAGCAGTTCCGTCTGCAGCCGGCCATAGGTGGCGCCGAGCAGGCGCGCGGTCTCGGCGCTGCGTTCGATGACTTCGGTGGCGGTCATGCGCGCGTCGCGCGGGGTGGAAAGGCGATCGGCCAGCAGGGCGGTGCGGATGCGCGCGCGCAAATCCGTCAGGATGAGTTGCGAGACATCGAAGCTGCCAGGTGCTTGCAGGGGCGTCAGGCCCGCGCTGCCCGGGGCCTTCGGGATGATGGCGCCCGGCTTCAGTTCGACGGTGGCGGGGTTCAGCACGCCGTCATCTTCCGCCTGCCAGATGCCGGTGCAGGCGATGGAGGCGTTCTTCAGGACCAACTCCACAACGCGGTTGGCGGTGCGGATATCGGGCAGCGCCTTGATCACGGGGCCGCGGCCATAGACCTCACCCGGCGCCTTCAGCCAGCGAAAGGCGATGAAGGGGCTTTCGGCGAAACCGCCTTCGGCGAGCAGGATCGGGGCCTCGGCGCCGGTGGCCAGGATGGCGGCGTATTTCGTGCCATGCGGATCGGGCCAGACGGCTTCGACCAGCCGGTGGCGGGTGGTCAGGTCCTGCGCGATGGCGGTCGGCATTTCGGCGAACGGGAAGCGCTTGAGCACCTCTTCCGCTGTGGCGCGGGTTTCGCGGAAGACGGTGGTGAGCCGGCCGGAGGGGCCTTCTTCCAGTACCGCCGAGAGCATGGGGATGGCGGTGAAGCGCAGGGCGGAGGCTTCGCCCAGCGGGGCTTCCTCCACCAGGATCACGCCGGTGCCGGTGATGACCAGGTCGAGGAAAGCCTGGTGCATTTCAATCGCGAAATTGGAGCGATCAAGTTCACGCTGCAGCACGCGCGCGGTGCCTTCCAGGGCGAAGGCGGTGGCCTGGCCTTCGGGGCTGTCGGCGATGTCCTCCGAAGGGGCCAGGCCGAACCAGCGCGACCAGGGCGGCGTCAACTCGGCCAGCAGGGAGGCTGCGAGTTGCTCGGCGGCGTCGGCCGCGGTGGCGTCGTACAGGGTGGCTCGTGCGGCGGGGCCTGGCAGCACATGGTCATAGGCGTCGTTCCAGGCGGCTTCATGCGGGCGGCGGCGGGCCAGGGCGGCGTCTATGCGGGCGAGAATGGCTGCGGGGTTCATGCGATCATTCCCCCAGCAGCGAGCGGCGGGGCAGTGCGTCGGGCAGGGCCGTCAGCACGCCTCGGGCGGAGGTGGTGATGGTGCCGGCGAGGCCGCGGCGGGTGCGCAGGCGGTTCTCGTTGCGGGCATCGGCCTCGATGCTGGCCGCGGCGGGCGCTGTGGGTTGTGGCGGCGGCGCCGGCGGGTCGATCCGCACGGGTTTCGGCGCGCTGAACAGGCTGCCCATGGGCCGTTCACTCCTGTTGGGGGAATCGAAAAGGCCGGCGCCCGCTTGAAGCGGTGCCGGCCTTGGGATGGGCGCAATTCGCCCGTTGACAGGGCTGAAATACCCAGGAACATGATCCGATGTCAAGAACAAAGTCCTTACATGCGGAAGATTCATCAGCGCGCGATACAACCCATAGGGAGTGATGGCGAAGGGTGCGGCGGCCCCGAGCACGGCGCGGCACAGGCCCACGCAGTTCATCGGCAGCAGGCGCGGCAACAGGCTCGCACGGGCCGCGCCAGGGGTGATGGGGCCGATCGGAAGCAGGCCCGCGCGGTGGTAGAAGCCAGGCAGGTCGAAGCCGGCTTCGACGTCCAGGCGGGCCACCACCAGGCGGCCTTGCAAAGGGTCCAGCACCGACCAGCCATCGGCGTCGCGCAGCGCGGCGAAGCAATGGCGGAAGCCGCGCTTCAACAGGCGCTGCCAGGGCATGTCGGCGGCGCCCGAGAAGATGATCCAGGCTGCTTGGCCGGTGCTGCTGCGCTTGTGGTTCACGCGGGTAGCCCGCCGGCTACGATCCCCTTGATTCGCAAGGGCCATTCCAGGCGCGACATGGCCTCGCGCCAGAGCGCGGCGGCGCTGCGTTCCTCGGCGAAACGCGGGTTGGGCGGCACGCCGCGCTCACCCCAGCGGCGCAGGACCCGTGCATGGGAGAGATCGACGCGGCGCTGGCGATACAGGCGGTCCAGGCACTTCACCACATCATCGGGTTCGCAGGGGCGCAGGATGGTGCCGAGGCCGGCCACAATGCGCGCGCCGTCATGGCGTGCGACGAGGGCGGACATGGTCCAGAACCAGGCCTCCTCGGCGGTGGCGAAGGGCTGCGCCTGGGCGGTGCTGCGCAGGCTGGGGATGTGGTGCGGGCGGGGGGAAGCGGGCATGGGGGGTGCCTCTTGGGTGTTTGGAACGAAACCAGAACTAAACCCCAGGTTGTAGGCTGCGCAAGCATAAATTCCGTAATTTTTGACTAGACAAGAGAATCAACGCCTAGGATAATGACCCTCATGCGACATGATGACGTTTGGCGGGCCATCGATGCCATCGCCGCGGAAAACGGGCTCTCGCCCTCCGGCCTTGCGCGCCGGTCGGGCCTCGATCCCACGGCCTTCAACCCCTCCAAGCGCACGGGGCCGGATGGCCGCGCGCGCTGGCCTTCGACCGAGAGCGTCGCCAAGGTGCTGGCGGCGACCGGGACGGCGGTGGAGAATTTCGCTTCTCTGGTGTCAGGCCAGGCGCCGGCCGCGGGCAGGCCGCGCGGCGCGGGGCGGCGCATCCCGCTGATCGGCCTGGCGCAGGCCGGCGGCGAGGGTTTCTTCGATGATGGCGGCTTCCCGGTGGGCGGCAGCTGGGATGAGATTTCCATCCCCGACATCGCCGACCCGAATGCTTATGCTCTCGAAATCTCGGGCGATTCCATGGAGCCTGTGTTCCGCGATGGCGATGTGGTCATCGTCTCACCCGCCGCACCTGTGCGGCGCGGCGATCGCGTGGTGGTGCGCACCCGCTCGGGAGAGGTGATGGCCAAGCAGCTGATGCGCCAATCGGCCAAGCGCGTCGAGGTTCAGAGCCTGAACCCCGCGCACCCGAGCTATAACTTCGAACTCTCGGAAGTGGGCTGGATGCACCGGATCATCTGGGCCAGCCAGTAGGGTCTGATCGCATCAGGCTCCATGAGCCTGATGCGTGAATCAGCCCCTCAAGCGCCCTTACTTCATCAGGCCGCGCATCTCGTCCAGCGCGGTGCTGACACGGCTGTTCAGCACGTCCATCGCCTCGGTGTTGGACTTCTGGATCAGGTCCGAGATCTCGCGCATGTTGATCATCGCCTTTTCATAGGCGGACTTCATCAACTCGGCCTGGCGCGCGGCCTTGGCCTGCGGGGTCTGCTCGGTGGTGAAGGCGCGGATGGTCTCGTTCATCTCGCCCAGCGCCTGCTGCATGATTTCCATGTTGCGACGCGCGACGGCCTGCGCGCCTTCCATGGCCAGGCGGTTGGCGGTGGTCAGCGCTTCGATGTTGCGCTTATGCGCTTCGGTGATCGCCGACATGTCGGGCATGGCCGGCAGCTTCATCTCAGCGAACATGCGCATGAATTCGTCCTGGGGGCTTGGCATCGGCGCGGTCCTTCCGGCGGTTGAGGCGCCTTCTTACGCCCCTGTAGCGCCCCCGTCAAAGCTTATGCTGCACTGCAACATTCATGGTGTTTCCTGGGTTTCCTCAGGCTTGGCAGCAGGCTGCCGTGCCTCGGGGTCCAGGCTGCGCGCGATCTGGTCGGCGCGGTCCAGTGCCTTGTCCAGCGCGGCCATGGTCGCGGCCATATCGCCGCTCTCGTCCTTCATCCAGGCGTTCAGCGTATAGACCCAGATGCCCATCATGCCGCGCTTGCGCAATTCGCCGGCGACACCGCGGCTGCCGATGCCGGCTGCATCCAGCATCCAGGCCATGGAGCGCTCCGTGGCGAAGCCCAGGCCGATGGCGAAGAGCGGATCGAAGGGCAGCTCCTTCATGAAACGCACCACGCCGGCGCGATGCGGCTGCAACTGGTCCAGCCTGCGCATCAGCACGTCGAAGAGGCGGTCGCGCGGGCTTTCGCCCTCGGTCGGCACGGTCCCGGCCAGCACGGCGCGGTCGGCCGCGCGCAGGGAGAGCATGACCAGCGATTGCGGGCATGAAGCATGGCTGCGCAATTCGGCCAGCGTCACGCCGCCCGCGGCAGCGATGCGCGCCATGGTGGCCCCGCGCCAGCCATGTTCGGCGATGGCGCCCCACAAGCCTTCGAGGATGCGTGCTTCCAGCTTGTCGTCGATCTCGGTCATGCCAGACAGTTTGGGCTTCGGGGGGCGCTTGCCAAGCGGGGCGGCGGGCGAAACCGCTATTCGGCGGTGATGCGTGCGCTGGCCGCCGTGGTGCGGGTGCGGTCCAGCTCCGCGCGCCAGAAGGCCAACAGGGCTGCTGGGCCGCGCTCGGCGGGTGCTGCGACATCGGCGCCGAGCTCGCGCTGGCGGTCCAGATAGGTCGGGGTTTCCATGGCGCGCTGCGTGGCGGTGGCGATGGCTGCGCGGGTCGCGGCCGGCATCGCGGAGGGCCCGACCAGCGCGGCCCAGGAACCGCCTGTCAGGCCCGGGAAGCCGGCTTCGATCAGCGTCGGGATATCCGGCATCAGCACCGAGCGCCGCGGGCCGGTGGTGGCCAGCACGCGCAGCCGTCCGTCCCGCCACAGCGGCTGCACGCTGGAGATCTCGGCCATCACGGAGGGCAGGTTGCCCGCCACCACATCGGGCACCGAGAGCGAGGAGCCGCGATACGGGACATGTTCGGCGCGCACGCCCGCGGCCGCGAAGAGCTGTTCGATCAGGAAATGCGTGGCCGAGCCCTGGCCGGAGGAACCGATCGCGAGGCCACCGGCGCGCGCGGCCGCGACCCAGCCGGCAACGTCACGGATCGGGCTATCGGCGCGCACCGTCAGCGTGAGCGGTGAGCGGCTGACCAGCGAGAGTGCCGCGAAATCATCCGGCACCGCATAGGGCATGCGCGGGGCGAGCACCGGGTTGTTCACCAGCGGGCCGTTGGAGCCGAGCAGGATGGTGTGGCCGTCGGTGGCGCGGGCCACGGCCTCGGCGCCCACCACGCCGCCGGCGCCGGCGCGGTTCTCGACCACGACCGGTTGCGGAAGGTGCGGTGCCATGTGCAGGGCCAACAGACGCGCCTGCACATCCGACGACGTGCCGGCGGCGAAGGGCACGATCAGCCGGATCGGGCGCTCCACCTGCGCGAGCGCGGGCGTGGCGAGGGGGAGCAGGAAAAGTGCGCGGCGTTGCATGGCTGGAGCCTGCCGCGCCGCGCGCTGGGGTTCAAGCGCGGCCTGCTGCGTCGCGCCGGTCAGGCGCGCCCAGCTGCCTTATCCGCTTCATAGCGCGCCTTGTTCTCGGCATTCGCCGGGTACAGGCCGGGCAGCGCCATGCCGGCTTCGACCTGGACCATGATCCAGGCCTCAAGCCGCTCCTGCTCGACACATTCATCGGCGATCTCATCAGCCAAGGCGGCCGGGATCAGCACCGCGCCATCAGCGTCCAGCACGATGATATCGCCGGGGAAGACGGCCACGCCGCCGCAGCCGATGGGCTGTTCCCAGGCCACGAAGGTCAGGCCCGCGACCGAAGGCGGCGCCGCGCCGCCGGCGCACCAGACCGGCAGGCCGGTGCCGTTGACGCCGGCCACGTCGCGCACCGCGCCGTCGGTCACCAAAGCGGTCACGCCGCGCTTGGCCAGGCGCGCGCAGAGGATGTCACCGAAGATGCCGGCGTCCGTCACGCCCATGGCATCGGCCACCGCGATGCAGCCCTCGGGCATGGCTTCGATGGCCGCGCGGGTGGAGATGGGCGAGGACCAGGAGGCGGGCGTGGCCAGGTCCTCGCGCGCGGGCACGAAGCGCAAGGTGAAGGCGGGCCCGACCAGGCGCTTGCCCTGGGCCGCGGGCGTGAAGGGCGTCGCGCCGCGCATCCACACATTGCGCAGGCCGCGCTTCAGCAGGACGGTGGTCAGGGTAGCGGTGGTGACACGCTCAAGCTTGGCGCGGGTTTCGGGGGTCATGGCGATCTCCTGCGGAATGGCGCGCTTCTCGGCGGGCGAGAGGGATGCGTCAACCATGTGGCAGGAGGAGAATGGCGCACCGGTGAGGATCAAACTGCGAACCGGTATGCGGTGGTTTTTTATACAGAAGCTGATCGCCGCGGCAGCACCCTTGGCGACCGTCCGAAGGTGTGCTGGTATCCGTCGTCCGCGCGTTAGGCAAAGACGGTTGGAGATTGGTCCATTCTTGCCGTTCGATCGTCGACGCTGCAGATGGCCAGTTCGATTTACGCTGCGTGCAAATGCCCGGTCTTCACATAGATCAATGCGCCTTCGGCGGCGGTGAAGGGCGTGTGCGCGGAAAGATGCGGGCTGCGCAGCCAGGTGCCCTTGGAGTAGGCCCCGTGCTCGTCGCGGAAAACGCCGTCAAGCACGAATATTTCCTCCCCGCCCCAATGGCGGTGCGGATTGAACCGTGTGTTCGGCGCCCACCGCACCAACGCTGCGCTTTCCGCGCCGTGCTGGTGCAGCGGCAGCACCGAAAGCCCCAGGACGAGCCCTGGCGAAAAGCGCGCGCGGGCCGTGTCGATGACAACACGCGTGCCGTCGTCGGCTGCGAACTGATGCAGCTTGACGAAGAGTGTCGCGCCGTCCGGGCCAGCCCAAGGCGCATGCACGCTGCCGATCGGATTGCGCACATAGCACCCCGCTGGATAGTCGCCGGCGTCATCGTGGAACGAACCGTCGAGCACCAGGAACTCTTCGCCACCGCCATGGACATGCTCGGTGAAGCGTGCGTTCGGCGCATAACGGACGACCGAGGTGGCGCGCGCCACCTCTTCGCCCACGCGGTCGAGCAAGCGCCGTTCTATCCCCGCCACGGGCGAGGGAACGAAAGCCGGCTCCTCCGCCGCCAGCACGACACGAACCGAAAAATCCGCATGGATCAACATGGCCTAGTTGCGCCCCGCCATCACGCCGCCGTCGACGTCGTGGATCGCGCCGGTGGTCCAGCCGGCCTTGTCCGACAGTAGGAATACGATATGGGCCGCAATGTCTTCAGCGCGGCCGACGCGACCGATCGGATGAAAGGTGTTGAAGCCGCTGGTGAGCGTGTCTTCGATTTTTGCGGGATCGATGAAAGCGCCATAGATTGGCGTGACAACAACGGCGGGCGAGACCGCGTTGACGCGAATGTTCTTGTCGGCCAGCTCCATCGCCAAATGCTGGGTCAGCGAATGCAGACCGGCCTTCGCCATCGAATAGGCCGAGGACGGCGTCGCCTTCACCGCTTGCCTCGCCCACATCGATCCGACATTGACGATCGCGCCCCCGCCGTGGCGCGCCATGTTGCGCACGACCGCCTGAGTGATGAAAAACGTTGCCCGGTTCACATCAAGATAGGCGTCGTAGTCAGCGGCCGTGTGGTCCAAAAACGGCTTCGGAAAGAACGTCCCTGCCGCGTTGACCAGTTGTTCGATATGGCGCGTCTCGGCGTCGATGCGCGCAATCAAAGATGTGAGCGCTGCAGGGTCGGCCAGATCAGCGGCGATCGTTTCAACGGACCCGCCATCGCCTCCAAGTTGAGCTTTGGCCTCCGCTAGCTTTGTCTTGTCTCGGCCCACCAGAAGCACAGAACGGCCATCCCGGTGCAAGTCCGCCGCGGCCGCAAGGCCGATGCCGGAGGAGCCGCCGATAATGAGAGATACTGAAGGGTTAGACATGACTTGCCTCGCTATCTATCTACTGATAGATTTGTTATAGGCAATCAAACTATCGACGTCAACCCCTATCTATCGATAGAGAGACTGAATCCATGACGACCGACGCCACCATCCGAGACCGCATCCTCGACGCCGCTGAACTCCGCGCGCGCAAGGGCGGCTATGGCGGCTTTAGTTTCAGAGAGATTGCCGAGGACGTGGGCGTGAAGAGTTCGTCTGTGCACTATCATTTTCCCACGAAAGCCGATCTCGGGCAGGAACTGGTCGAGCGCTACACGCAGCGGGCCATGGCTTATCTGGGCGATGCTGTCGAACGCACGCCAAGCGAAGCGATCGAGCGGGTCACACAATTGTTTCGAAACGCCCTGATGAGGGACGACAAGATGTGCCTATGCGGGCTCTTTGGCGCCGAGCGCGACGCACTCCCGGCGGAAGTCGCGGCGGCCACGGCGGAGTTTTTTCGCCTCGTGATCGCCTATCTCACGCAAGGCCTCGGGCCGAATTGGACAGGCGATCCGCCCGCCGCAATTCTGGCGCGTCTGGAGGGAGCTTTGATTGTCGCACGCGTGCTGGAGGATCAGACGCTGTTTGAGCAGAGCGTGCGGGCATGACATGTGCAATGGCAGGAAGCGGCGATCTCCTGCCCCCCGAGTAGGCGCCGACGAATGTCAGAATTGGAACAGAACGGACATTCAGGGGTCAGAGACGTCCACGGAGGCCGTTGATGACCCCATGGATGGGACCCGGGCTTACCAGGATGGCCCCCACGCCGTCGGTCAACGTGACCAGTTCGTGGCCAGGACCGGCGCTGCGGACGGTGATAAACTGAGAATGGCGCGCCCGGGAAGATTCGAACTCCCAACCCCCAGATCCGTAGTCTGGTGCTCTATCCATTGAGCTACGGGCGCTTGCCGTGGACGCGCGAGATAGCGGAGGGGGCACCCCCGCGCAACCCCCGCGGCCGAATTATGCTGCGAGTTTTTCCAACTCGCGCACGATCGCCTCGCCCATCACGCTGGTGCCCACGCGCGCGCGGCCCGGCTGCATGATGTCCGCGGTGCGGAAGCCGGAATTCAGCACGCGTTCGATCGCGGTTTCGATCAGTTTCGCATCCTCCTCCATCCCGAAGGAGATGCGCAGCAGCATGGCGAGAGACAGCATCTGCGCACACGGATTCGCCACGCCCTTGCCCGCGATATCGGGCGCTGAGCCATGGATCGGCTCATACAGCGCATGCCGCTTGCCGGAAGGCTGCACGGCGCCGAGCGTGGCCGAGGGCAGCATGCCAAGCGAGCCGGTCAGGGCCGCCGCCAGGTCCGACAGCACATCGCCGAACAGGTTGGAACCCAGGATCACGTCGAACTGCTTGGGGCGGCTGGCCAACTGCATGGCGCAGTTGTCGGCGTACATGTTTTCGAGTTCCACATCGGCGTATTCGGCCTTGTGGACCTCGCCCACCACGGCGCGCCACAGGCGGCCGGACTGCATCACATTCGCCTTCTCGACGCTGGTGACCTTGTTGCGCCGGCCGCGCGCGAGATCAAAGGCCACGCGCGCCACGCGGGCGATCTCGTCTTCCGAATAGACCTCGGTGTCGATGCCCACGCGCTTGCCCTGGGCGTCCATGTGAATGCCGCGGGGTTCGCCGAAATAGATGCCGCCCGTGCTCTCCCGGACGATCATGATGTCCAGGCCCTTGACCAGTTCCGCGCGCAGCGCCGAGGCATCGGCGAGCGCTTCCATCACGATGGCCGGACGCAGATTGGCGAAGAGGCCGAGCTCCTTGCGCAGGCGCAGGATGCCCAGTTCCGGGCGTTGCTCGAAGGGCAGGCTGTCCCATTTCGGGCCGCCGACGCTGCCGAACAGCACCGCATCGGCGCGGCGCGCGGCGTCCAGCGTGGCATCGGGGCAGGGGGCGCCGGTCGCGTCGATCGCGGCACCGCCGACCAGGCCTTCCTCGATCTCGAACGTGACGGCGCGGCGATGCGCCATCCAGTCGATGATGCGGCGGACCTCGCCCATGACTTCCGGGCCGATGCCGTCACCGGGGAGGACGAGCAGCTTCTTGTTGGCGGGCATGCGGGGGTCCTTAAGCGAACAACCAGGGGGCGGCGGCGCGCCGCTTGGCCTCGTAATCATCAATGGCGGGTGCGTGCTGCAGCGTCTGGCCGATATCGTCCAGGCCGTTCAGCAGGCAATGCTTGCGGAAGGCATCCACCTCGAAGGGAATTTCCTCGCCGGAGGGGCGCACCACCACCTGGCGCTCCAGGTCGATGGTGATGCGCGCATTGCCGCCCAGCCGCGCGTCATCCATCAGCGCATCGCACACCGCGCGCGGCAGGCGGATGGGCAGGATGCCGTTCTTGAAGCTGTTGTTGTGGAAGATGTCGGCGAAGTCGGGCGCGATGACGCAGCGGATGCCGAAATCCAGCAGCGCCCAGGGCGCGTGTTCGCGCGAGGAACCACAGCCGAAATTCTCGTGCGCGATCAGGATTTCCGCCTGGCGATAGGGTTCCTGGTTCAGCACGAAATCAGGCTTTTCCGAGCCGTCATCATTGTAGCGCATGGCGTGGAACAGGTTCTTGCCCAGGCCCGTGCGTTCGATGGTCTTGAGGAAGCGCGCGGCGATGATCTTGTCGGTATCGACATTGGCCATCGGCAGGGGCGCTGCGACGCCGGTCAGCGTGGTGAAGGCCTTCATGCCACGAACTCCCGCACATCGGCCAAATGGCCCTTGATCGCCGCCGCCGCCGCCATCGCCGGCGAGCAGAGATGCGTCCGCCCACCCGGCCCCTGGCGGCCTTCGAAATTCCGGTTCGAAGTGCTGGCCGAACGCTGCCCCGGCTTCAGCTTGTCAGGGTTCATGCCGAGGCACATCGAGCACCCGGCTTCCCGCCATTCAAAGCCAGCGGCGAGCAGAACCTGGTCCAGCCCCTCGGCCTCCGCCTGCTTCTTCACCAGGCCCGAGCCGGGCACGACCATGGCGCGCACGCCATCTGCCACGCGGCGGCCTTTCGCGATGCTCGCGGCGGCGCGGATGTCTTCGATGCGGCTGTTGGTGCAGCTGCCGATGAAGACGACGTCCACCTTCAACTCGGTCAGCTTCTGACCCGGCGTCAGGCCCATATACTCGACCATGCGCTGCAACTGCGCGCGGCGGGCGTCGTCGGCCGCGGCGGCGGGGTCCGGCACCATGCCGGTGATGGGCAGCACGTCTTCCGGGCTGGTGCCCCAGGTGACCTGTGGCGCGATCTCGGCGGCGTCCAGCACCACTTCCTTGTCGAACACCGCATCGGCATCGGAGGGCAGGGACTTCCACCAGGCCAGAGCGCGGTCCCAGGCCTCGCCCTTGGGCGCATGCGGGCGGCCCTGGACATAGGCGAAGGTGGTCTCATCGGGGGCGACCATGCCGGCGCGCGCACCGGCCTCGATCGACATGTTGCACAGCGTCATGCGGCCGGCCATGTCGAGCGCGCGGATCGCCTCGCCGGCATATTCGATCACATGGCCGGTGCCGCCGGCGGTGCCGATCTTGCCGATGACCGCGAGCGTGATGTCCTTCGCCGTGCAGCCGACCGGAAGCCGGCCGTTGACGGTCACGCGCATGTTCTTGGCGGGCTTCTGCAGCA
>JAIXVH010000093.1 GCA_027483125.1 Acetobacteraceae bacterium
CTGTGCCGGATTCGGCCAGCGGGTCGGAGCGGGCATGGTCGCGGATGGCTTGCAGGGAATCGCCGGGGGCGGATTGCGCCGGGCCGTAGTCCAGGAACAGCGCGGTGGCGCGGCGGGTGGCGAGCGTCGCGACCACATCATGCGCGGCGGCGCAGTGTTCGCGGATGCTGCCATCGGGGTCGGGCGGCAGGGGGGTGTCGGTAGGGTGTTCGGTGAAGACGCCGCCCTCCACGAAGCGTTCCATCCAGGCATCGCCGCGGCGGATGAATTGGCGGATGGGCAGGGCGTCCAGGAATTCATTGGCGATGATGATGGCCGGGCCGGGGGGCAGGGCCTCGGCGCTGGGGTGCCAGCTGGCGGGAAGGTCGGCCAGGCGCGCGCGTTGGGCGGCGATCAGCGCGGGCGAGGTTTCGACCAGCGCGACCCGCGCGGCGGCGGCGAAGCCGGGCGCCATCTGCGTGATGGCGCGCCAGGCATCGGCCATCAGCGTGCCACGGCCGGGGCCGAGTTCAGCCAGCAGCACCGGGGCCGGGCGGCCCATCGCCTCCCAGGTGATGGCGGCCCAGAGGCCCAGGCACTCGCCGAAGGCCTGGGAGATTTCGGGGGCCGTGGTGAAATGCGCCAGCGCATCGCCGCGCCCGTAGAAGGCGGCGTTGGCGCGGGCCATGAACTGGTCAAGCCGCAACTGGTCACGCACTTTTGGCACGGCGCATCAGCCAGATGCCCACCGCCAGCATCGGCAGCGAGAGAAGCTGGCCCATGGTGGTGATGCCGGCGAGATACCCCAGATGTGCATCCGGCTCGCGGAAGAATTCGCCGATGATGCGCGCCACCCCCATGCCCGCGATCAACGCGCCGGTCAGGAAGCCCACGCGCGCGCGCAGGGTGGGGCGCGTGGCCAGGAACAGCATCACGCCCAGCAGCAAGGCGCCTTCCAGGAAGGCCTGGTAGAGCTGGCTGGGGTGGCGCGGGGTTTGCAGCGGGTCGGTGGGGAAGATCATCGCCCAGGGCACGGTGCTGGGGCGGCCGTAGAGTTCGGCATTGATGAAATTGGCCAACCGCCCCAGCAGCAGCCCGATCGGCACGCCGACGGCCACGCGGTCACCGAAGGCCAGCGGGTTGATGTGCTGAGCGCGGGTGAAGAACCAGGCGGCGATGATCACGCCCAGCGCGCCGCCATGGAAGGCCATGCCGCCCTGCCAGATCATCGGGATTTCCCAGGGGTGGAACAGGTAGTGGCCAGGCCGATAGAACAGCACATAGCCCAGCCTGCCGCCCAGGATGATGCCCAGCGTCGCCCAGGTGACGAAATCATCGGTCTTTTGCGGCGTGCCCACGCTGGGCGCGGCCTCGGCCACGCGGCGGACGATGCGCCAGCACAGCACGATGCCCGCGATATAGGCCAAAGCGTACCAACGAATGGCCAGTGGGCCGATCTGCAACGCCACGGGGTCGATCATCGGGAAGGCGATCACGGGAAGCATGCGGCCTCGTCTGTTGCAGCGCGGCAGGGTATAGGGGGTTTATGCGTGGAGGGCACGATGACCGTTCGAAGCCGTTTGGATGATGTGGCCGGTGTGGCCGGCGGTGCCTTCAGCCTTCTGTCGGGCCTGAAGGCCGAGGCGGAGGCGCTGGCCAAGTCCCGCGCGGATGCCTTCGCGCAGAAGATGGAACTGGTCCGGCGCGAGGAATTCGACGCCGTGCTGGAACTGGCACGCCGCGCCCTGGAACGGGTGGAGGCGCTGGAGGCGCGGGTGGCGGCTTTGGAAGCATCCACAGAAGCTTCTTAACGCGGCCCTTGCGGCGCGGATTCACCCCCGCCTACCCTGCATCTTGTGGTGCCGCACAGTGGCTACCCCAATCCCTGGGCTGGGGGGTCCTGGGCGGGGGGTGGCCGTCCGGCCCCGGACAGGGGGTTTTGCGATGTCAGGCATGGTCACCCAGGAAGTCGAAATCCAGGTCGCCAATCCGCTCGATGTGATCGAGCAGATCCTTGGCCAGAATGACTGGGTTTGCGAACGCGCTTCCGACAGCGAAATGGTTGCCGAGGCGCCCGGTAAATGGTGCGACTACGCCATGTTCTTCTCCTGGACGCCGCAGGCTGGCGCCATGCATTTCCACTGCGCCTTCGACATGAAGGTGCCGAAGGAACGCCGCGGCGCGCTGCATGAGCTGCTGTCCATGGCCAATGAACGCCTCTGGATCGGGCATTTCGGGCTGGAAAGCGAAGATGGCGTGCCGGTCTTCCGCCATGCGGTGCTGCTGCGCGGGGCGTCCGGCGCCAGCGCGGAAAGCCTGGAAGACCTGATGGACATCGCGCTGACCGAATGCGAGCGCTTCTACCCCGCCTTCCAATTCGTGCTCTGGGGCGGCAAGGCCCCGCGCGAGGCGCTGGACGCGGCGATGCTGGATTGCGTGGGCGAGGCTTAACAGGCTGCTGACAAACTGGCGGTTGAGGGCTGGCGAGGGAATTTTCGTGCACGAAAGGCCGGGGCGAAGCCAGGATGTGGTTCATCCTGGCGAGGCACGAACGAATCGTGCGCGAAAATGACCCGCCAGACCGACCCGTCCAGTTTTTCAGCATCCTGTTCATCGCCGCTCTGCTGCTGGCGGGGTCGGCGGCAGCGCAGCAACCTATCATCCCGCGCAGCGAACGCCCGGGCCTGGGCGCCGCGGACCCGCGCGTCGCCGTCGACGCCCGCGCCGCCCCCTGGAACGCATTGGGCCGCGTGCAGAGCCAGGTGACCGGCCGCTGCACCGGCGTTCTGGTGGCGCCCGACCTGGTGCTGACCGCCGCGCATTGCCTGATGACCCGCGCCGGCAGCTTCGCGCGGCCGGAATCGCTGCGCTTCCTGCTGGGCTATCGGCTGGGGGAATACGCGGCAGTGGGCCAGGTGGTCTCGGTGCGGATGGGCGCGGGCTTTGACGCCGCCACGCGCGGGCCGGTGGTGGCGGATTGGGCCTTGCTGCGACTGGCGGCACCCTTGCCCGGGACGCCCCTGCCGCTGTGGGATGCGCCCGTGCCGCCGGGCGCGCGGGTGATGCTGGCGGGCTATCAGCAGGACCGGCCGGAGGTATTGCTGGCCGATAGGGATTGCCGCGTGTTGGGGGAGCAAGGAGCGTTGATCCGGCATGATTGTGCCGCGACGCGCGGCGCCTCGGGCGCGCCATTGCTGGTGGTGTTGCCGGATGCGCGGGTCGCGGTGGTGGGGGTGGCGGCGGTGGCGGTGCGGCCGGCGGCGGGGGGGACAGCGGTGGTGACGCGCTGAGGGCGCATTGTTTCGCATCTCATTGGTTTGACGTATGGCAAGGCGCTAGGCGCTGGCTGAGACTATCTCCCGGCGCCGTGGTCAATACGGCCATTCCCGGAGCAGAGCATGCCGATCCAGTTCTTGTCGCAACCGGCCAACAGCACCACCACGCTGGTGTTCGATGCCGGGGCTGAGACGCGCAACATGTCGCGCTTTTCCAATGC
>JAIXVH010000164.1 GCA_027483125.1 Acetobacteraceae bacterium
CCTCGCCCTCGGCGCGCAACTGCGTCTGGCGCAGGGAGAAGACGTCATAGCGCCGGGCATGGCCGCGATCCAGCAAGGCGGCCATGACCATCACCTCCTGCCGGGCGAGGTTGCGCGCTTCGAGGCGGCTCGGGTGCAGCGCGGCCTCACGGGCGATGGAGGCCTCGCGCGAGGCGATCTCGGCGTCGAGCACGGCGATCTGCGCTGCGCGCAGCCTTGTGGCGGCATCGGCCATGGCCACCTGACTGTCGCGGATCGGCGCCAGATCATCGGAGGTGGTCTCACCCAGCGCGGCAAGCCGGCCCGCGGCCGCCGCCGACAGGCGCTCGGCCGCAAGGTCAAGCGCGGCTTGGCGGGCACGCGCTGCCTCGGCCTCCGCGCGCGCTTCGCCCGCGTCGATCTGCAGCAGGGGTTGGCCTTCGACCACGCGGTCGCCGGAGGCGACAAGGATGGCGCTGACCCGGCCGCCATCGGGATGTTGCACCGGTTGCACGAAGCCCAGCGGCACGACCTCGCCATTGCCGGTGACGCGCTGGGCGACCGGGAAATGATAGGCCCAGCCGAGAAAGCCGCAGACCATCACAAGCCCCAGCAGGATCGCCGCGCGGGCCGAGGCGGGTGGAGGGCACTCCTCCAGCTCCCGCACTGTCAGCGTATAGCGGCGCATACTGGGCGCGGCGGGAAGATTGATGCTGGTGGGCACCAGCTTGTCGTTGGCGGTCATGGCGGGCTTTCCAGTTGTGGCGCGCCGGGGGCGGGGCTGCTGAGGCGCAGCTGGCCCTGGTCGATGGTGAAGACGCTGTCGCAACTGCGGATCAGGTCGCGCCGATGGGTGACGACCAGCACGCCGACCCGGCCATGCAGCCGCCGCAGGATGGCAGCCAGGCGCTCCTCGCGCGTGCGGTCCAGCGTGCGGGTCGGGTCGTCCAGCAGCAGGATCTTCGGCTTTCGCAACAGCGCCTGGGCCAGGGCGATGCCCTGAAGCAGGCTCTGCGGCAGGCGCGCCTTGTCGAGATCCTTGATGCGCGTGGCGAAGCCCTCCGGCAGGGAAAGAATATCATGCAGTATGCCCACCTCCTCGCAGGCATCGTCCAGTTCGACATCATCGGCACCCGGCGCGGCCAGGCGCAGGTTCTGCGCCACCGTGCCGTAGATCAGCGCCGGCCGTTGCGGCTGGTAGCCGATGCACGCGCGCAGCACGGCGGGGTCAAGCTGTGCGATGTTCAGCCCCCCCAGCGTAACGATGCCGGCCTGCGGCGGCACCAGCCCCAGGGCGCAGCGCAGCAGCGTGGACTTGCCCGAGCCCGACGGGCCGGTCAGTGCGACGCGCGCGCCTTCGGGCAGGGCGAGCGAGGCGCCGGAGAAGAGGGGCGCGCCGCTGGCCGAACGCAGCACGATGGCATCCAGCCGCAAGGCATGGCCCTTGTTCACCGCGCGCGGCGCATCGGGGGCGGGGCGCGGTTCCTCGGGCATGGTTTGCAGGCGGTGCAGTTGTGACACGGCATCGGCCACCTGGCGTGCACGGCTGGCCGCCAGGAACAGCGATTGCAGCGGCACGATGACGCGCCAGGAGAGCATGATCGCGGCGACCAGCGCACCGGCGGTGATCCGTCCCTCGATGACAAGGCTGGCGCCCAGTGCGGCGATGCCGCAGGCCGCAGCGGGCAGGCCCAACTGGGCGACGAGTTCCACAAGATGCGCGGCGCGGGCTGCTCGCGCATGCGCGGCGGCGGCGGCGGCAGAGATGTCCCGGAACCGCGCGAGCCAGACGGCCTGTGCGCCAATCGCGCGCAGCGTTGCGGCATGCGATAGCGTCTCGATCACTAGGCGCCGCTGCTCAGCGGAGAGGCGCGCGGCTTGATGCTCCCTCTCACGCGCCCGCGGCACCAAGAACAGCGCGCATAGCAGCTGCAGCGGCAGGATCACGAGCGGCACCAGGACCACCGACCCGGCCAGCACCCACACCGCAAACAGCAGGATGACGACCAGCGGCACCTGAAGGATCAGCTGCGGCAGCGGGCCGGAGAAGACCTCTCGACTGGCTTCCAGCTCGCGCATGCGGGCCACCTGGGCGCCAGGGTCCTGCGCCGTGACGGCCGGAAGCGGCAGCCGCAGCACCTTGCCGAAGACCAGGCCCAGCACCTCACGTTCGGCACGTTCGCCGATGCGGCCGACGCCACGGGCCAGCATGGTGCGAAGTGCCACATCACAGGCCAGCGCGCCGAGGAAGCCCGCGCCCAGCGCCAGCAGCACAGCTTCCTGGCCGCCAGGGATCACCATGTCGAAGGCGATCATGACGACGAGGCCGAGCGCGATCGAGGCGATGCTGGAGAGGATGGAAAGTGCGACGAGTCCCACGATGGGCGATGCATGCTCGGCCATCAGCCGTTGCAGCAGCGGGCGGTCGGCACCTTCGAGCGCCTCATCCCGGCCGGCGAAGACATGCAGTTCGCCAGGCATCGCTGTGGCATGCAGGCGCTCATCCTCGGCGCCCTGCTCGCGCCGGACGATCAGGAAGCTATCAGTGCGGTCAACAACGATGCCGAGCCTGCCGTCGGGCGCGATCCAGAGAGCCGGCAGCAGCGCCCGGGGCAGGCGCCGGCTGGCGCCGGGCCAGAGACGCGGCGCGAGCCCCAGCCGCCCCGCGGCCGCCAGCACCGCCGGGCCGCTGTCGGTGGCGAAGGCGTGCGGCAGCGCTTCGAGAATGTCGCGCTCCGCCTTGCGGTAGCCGAGCAGGAAGGTGAGTTCGCGCAGCACCCACGGCGCGCCCTCACGCGCAGGGCGCGCGGAGAGGATGGGCATGCCCGGCTCGGGCGCCAGCGCGTTGACCGGCGCGTTCATGTTGGCGCGTCGTCGATGAGCAGATCATCCAGGATGCGCAGGCGGCGATCGGCCATGGCGAGCCATTCCCGCTGGTCCGTCACCATCAGGATCGCGCAATCCGGCTTGCGGCGGGCCAGCAGCTCGCGCACGCGCCTGTCACCCTCACGGTCCTGGGCGGCGGCGGCATCGTCGAACAGGATCACCCGCGGGCGGGCGACCAAGGCACGGACAACGGCGACACGCTCGATGACCGATTGCGGCAGTTCGGTGCTGTTGTCGCGGCCGACCACGGTGCCGTAGCCGGCCGGCAGCCGATGGAAATAGCTGTCGAGCCCCAGTTCGGCCGCGAGCGCCAGGGCATCCTCCTCCAGCGAGGGGTCGAAGCGGCACAGATTGTCCAGGACGCGACCGGGTATCAGCGTGGGACGCTGCGGCAGCAAGGCGATGTGACGGCGGAGGCTGCTTTCGTCGAGGGTGCTACGGTCACGGCCATCGATGCGCATGGTGGCGCCATCGAGCGGGATCAGCCCCGCGATGGCCAGCAGCAGACGCGTCTTGCCCGAGCCCCCCGCCCCCCGCAACGCAACGCACTCGCCGACGCGAAGGGTCAGCTGCGCATCGCGCAGCAGCACGCCGCGACCCGGCGCCGCCAGGCTGAGCCGTGCGACGAGGATCTCGCTGATGTCATCGACCACGGCGCCGGCCTGGATCTGCTGCGGCGTGGCCAGCAATGCGCCGATGCGCGCCCGCGCGCGCCCGGCGCGTGCCAGCGTGGGCGTCGCGGCGGCGAGACGGGCGATGGGATCCATCCCGCGGCTGGCGATGAGGATGGCCGCGGCCAATGCACCGCCGGTCAGCTGGTCCTGCATGACCAGCCAAGCACCGGTCAGTGCCACAGCCGCGGTAACGCATTGCGTGGCCACCATGGACAGCGACTGACAAAGCTGGATCACGAAGGCGGTGCGCCGGCCGGCGGCGGCACTCGTGGCGACCAGGCGCTCATGCCGGCGCAGCATGGCCGCTTCTGCGCCCATTGCCTTGAGCGGTTCGATGGCCGAGACGGTTTCGAAGGTCAGGTCGTGGCGGGCGGCTTCGGCGGCGGTGCGCTCGGCGATGACGCGGGCGGCCAGCGGGCCGATCGCGGCAGCAGCCAACAGCCCGGGCAGCCCGGCCAGGACTGCCGCGCCGGCCAGCAACGGCGAGAGCCAGGCCAGGAAGCCCAGGAAGATCAGGGCAAAGGGAAGGTCGGCCAGGGCGAAGGCCACCGCGCCGGTGCGGTGCCCGCGCCATTCACCAATCGCGGCCAGGCCATCGGCCTGTGCGCCCAGGGTTGCTGTGGCATTCGGGTGCGCGTTGAGGACGCGCGAGAGGGCGAGGCGCGTGAAGGCATGTTCCTCCTGCGCGGCGGACCAGCCGGCGATGCTGGCGCGGGCGTGGCGCAGCGTGGCCTCGACCAGTACGGCGGCGGCGACGCCGCACAGCAATGCCAACAGCGTCCCATAGGCCGCATTAGGGATGATGCGGTCATAGAGCTGGAGCATCAGGATCGGCACGCAGAGCGCGGCGAGGTTCAACAGCGCCGACGCGATCAGGGTGTCAGGCCGTGTGGAGACCAGCCAAGGCAGGCGGGGCGTTCCGGCCGGCGTCATTCTGATGCCCTTTCGCTGGCGAACCACCATGGCATCGCCTAGTCGGGGCTAGCACGCGCAAGCTTTATGCACGGTTAAGCGGGCCCGGCGGCCGCTACCAGCTCAGGCGCTCGATGTCCTGGAATGTGATCTGGGAGCTGTCCGTGAAGACGATCCGGCCATCGGCGTCCGCGGAAAGCTGCATGATATTGGAATTGGTACTGACGATGGAGCCAGAGGTCAGCTCCAGGGTCCAGCTGCCGCCACCATTTGCACCGACAGCGTCAAGCTCGATGGTGTCGATGCCGGCGCCGCCATCGAAGAAGTCCGACTGGCTGTCATCGCCGGCGATCAGCACGTCATCCCCGGCCCCGCCGAAAAGGCTGTCGGCACCATCGCCGCCGTCGAGCGTGTCGGTGCCGTCCTCACCCATCAGGCTGTCATTGCCGTTGGCGCCCAGGAGGCTGTCGCGGTCGGCGCCGCCCCAGAGGGTGTCGTTGTCATTCCCGCCATCGATCGTGTCATGGCCCGCGTCACCCCAAAGCCGGTCATTGCCGTTTTCACCCATGATGAGGTCATGCCCAGCGCCGCCGAAGGCGAAGTCCTGGCCATCACCGCCATAGACACTGTCCAGGCCGACTCCGCCCCAAAGCGTGTCACCGGCATTGTTGCCAAACAGTTGGTCATTGCCGTCATCGCCCCACAGACGGTCCTGGCCATTATTGCCATCCAGCTTGTCATTGCCGGCTCGGCCGCGCATGTCCTCATTGCCGCCGCCGGAAGACAAACTGTTTGCAGAGGCTGTGCCGTTGCGCTGCGTGTCGGCAAAGTCAGTGACAGTGATGCTGACGGCGCTGTCCACGCTGGCGCCAGCCCGGTCGGTGCTGCGGATGGTAACGCTGTGCGAGGCTAGTTCCTCACGGTCGAAGGCTGCGTCGTACCGCAGCGCCAGGCTGCTGCCGCGGACCTCGAACATCTGGCTGGGGTCAGAGACAATGCTATAGGTGTGCGTGTCACCAACATTGGCGTCTTTCGTCGTCAGCGTGGCAATGACGCTGCCAGGGGCACTGCGCTCACCAGCACTGGTCGTGGACAGACCGATGGATGAGGGCGCGGTGTTGGCGACCGGCGTGACGACGATGTTAATGATGTCACTGGCGCTGGCACCGGCCCGGTCCGTCGCAATGATCTTTACTGCAATGGTGCCAGCCTGGTCGGGCGTGCCCGACAGGCTGCCCGTCGCCGCATCCAGGCTCAGCCAGCCGGGCAAGGGCGTGCCATCGGCCAGTGTCGCGCTGTAGCTCAGCACATCGCCTGGATCGACATCGGCAAAGCTGCCCGCCGGCAGCTGCCACAGCAGCGCGGCATCCTCGGTCGCGGTGAC
>JAIXVH010000101.1 GCA_027483125.1 Acetobacteraceae bacterium
ATCCAGGGCAGCGGAATGCGCCAGATGGCGGCGGCGGCACAGATGGCGAGCACGGCGGCGATCTGCTCGGGCGGCGGCCGCACCTTGGTGCCGGACTTCAAGGCGGTGCCAAGCGCCATGCCGGCCGCGGCCGCCGCCACACCCTGCATGAAGGCATTGACCCAGGCGTTCTGGCCGAATTCCTGCCAGATCAGCACGAGCGAAATCACCACGCAGAGCGGCAACAGGAAGAAGCCGCCCAGTGCCGCCGCCGCACCCGCGAAGCCCGCGCATTGCCGGCCATAGATCACCGCGAAATTGCCGATGTTGGGGCCGGGCAGCACCTGCGCCAGGCCCAGCAATTCGGCGTAGCGGCGATCATCCAGCCAGCCGCGGGATTCGACCAGCACCTGGCGCGCCCAGGCCACCGCACCGCCAAAGGCCAGGCCGCCGATCTGCAAAAAGCCCAGGAAGAGCTGGGCGGGAGTGGGATTCTGCATGCAGCGGCCAGCCTGCGCGGCGGGCGTGGCGCTGTCCATCCGCTACAGGCGCGAAATCCGCCCCGGATGCGCGCGGCCCGTCAGCACTTCCCACACCCCGATCATGTTCCCCCGGAACCGCCCCCAGCGATCCGCCCAGGGTTCCGGAAAGGGGCTGCGCGCCAGGTTCATCGCGATATGCCGCGCCACCGAGCGCAGCGCGTGGCTCCACGGATAGCTGCCCTTGCGCGCGAGATAGATGGAATTGACCACCTGGGAATAGCCCAGCCGCAGCCCCGGCTGCCGCGCCGATTTCACGCCCAGATGCACGCCGCGCGCACCCGCTAGCCGCAGGATGGTGCCGTAAGGCAGCAGGCGGCGGGTGAAGTCGATATCCTCGTACCAGGCATAGGCTGGCAGCGCCTCGTCGAAGCGCAGCCCATGCGCGCGCACGGGCGCCATGCGCACGGCCATGTTGCAGCCATAGCCGTTGAAATGCGGGGCGACCGCCAGCGCATCTCCGCCCGGATCCGCGGCCAGCATGGCGCGGCCTTCCTCGACCGTGATGCCCGGCCCCTTGGCGCCATCGGCGATCACCGTGCCGGTCGCCACCACGCAGGCCGGATGCGCATCCAGCACCGCTTCCAGCGTGGCCAGCCATTCGGGCGCGGCCAGGAAATCATCATCGAGGAACAGGATGGCATCCGCTTCGGGTGCGGCATCCATGATGGCATTGCGCTGGATGGGCAGGCCCGGCCGCGCGGTGATGAAGCGCACCCCAGGGAAGCGCGCCGGCAGATCGGCCACATCCGCACCATCGACATGGCAGATGATGATGGCCTGTGGCGGGCGGGTCTGCGCATCCAGTTCGCGCAGCACCTCGGCCAGGATCGCGGGGCGGCCGCGGGTGGCGATGCCGATGGTGATCCTCATCCCATCCAACCCTGCACCCGGCCGAGCCAGGTGCTCCAGTAATAGGCCGCATGCGCCCGCCGCCCGCGCGCCAGCGCCAGCAGCGCGCCGCCCAGGGGGCGCACATAGAAGGGCAGGGCGGTGCCGAGCGGCGCATGCCGCCGCAGCGCGAAGCCCAGGCCCAAGCCATAGCGATAGGCGCGCTCGGCGGCCTCGTCGCTCAGCCGCTTGTCGGGGTGGATCACGCGCAGCGCATGGTCATACAGCGCGAGATTCCCGGCCGCGATCGCGCGGCAGACCAGGTCATTGCCCTCGGCGCTGCCATAGCGCGCGCCGGGGCCCATCTGTTCGTCGAAACCACCCAGTGCTGCCGCCACATCGCGCCGCAGCCAGAGGTTGAACTCGATCACGCTGGTCCAGACATTGGTGGGATCGATCGGGCCAGACGCTGCACGCCAACGCCCCGAGCCCAGCCCCCCCTGCGGTGCCGCGGCAGGGCCCGTCAGCACCGAAAGTGCTGCGTTCTCGAAGGCGCGCGCGACATGCGCCAGCACGCCTTCGGGCAGCACGCAATCATCATCGGGGAAGGCCACGATATCGCCGGTCGCGGCCGCCAGGCCCATGTTGCGCGCGGCATTGGCATGCGGCTTGTCGCGCGTCAGCCGTTGCAGATGCAGCCTGCCGGCATAATCGGCGATCACCGGTTCCAGGCGCGCATCGGCGTTCTGGTCCACCACGATCACCTCGGTCTCGGGCATGCCCTGGGCGAGGATGCTGTCGAACAGCGCGCGCAATTCGGCATCGCGGCCCATGGTGGCCACGATCAGCGAAAACCGCGTCATGCGCCGACCCGTTCCTGCAAGGCGGCGCGGAAGCGCGCCTGTGAGAAACGCTCGGCATTGGCGCGGCAGGCCAGCGCCGAGGCGCCCTGGAAGCCGCGCACCGCCTCGGTGATGCTCTCCGCGGTCTGGCGGGGGAACAGCGCGCCGGTCTCGCCCGGCAGCACGATATCCGCGGCCCCGCCCTGGCCATAGGCGATGACGGGCGTGCCCGCCGCCTGGGCCTCGGCCATGACGATGCCGAAATCCTCCTCGGCCGCGAAGACGAAGGCGCGCGCGCCCTGCATCAATTCCACCAGCCGCGCATGCGGCACGCGGCCCAGCAGCTCCACATTCGCAGCCCCCTTCGCCGCCGCCCGCACGCGGCCCAGATTCGGCCCATCCCCCACGATCTTAAGGCGCAGATCCGGCATGGCGGCAAAGGCCTCGGCGATCAGTTCCACGCGCTTGTAGGGCACCAGCCGCGAAGCCACGAGGAAATAGCCCTGCTTCTCGGCCACCATGGGAAAGCCATCCAGATCGACCGGCGGGTGCAGCACCTCCGCCTCCCGCCCCCAGGCCTTGCGGATGCGCGTTGCGATCCAGCGCGAATTGGCCAGCAGCACATCCGGCCGCGCCGCCGAGGACTGGTCCCAAAGCCGCATCCGATGCAGCAGCCAGCGCGTGTAGAGTGACTTCACGCCACGCTCCATGCCGGCCTCGCGCAGGTATTGCGCCTGCAGATCCCAGGCATAGCGCATGGGCGAATGGATGTAGCTGATGTGCCGCTGGCCGGGGCCGGTGATCGCGCCCTTGGCCACCGCATGCGAGGAGGACAGCACCACGTCATAGCCAGCCAGATCGAACTGCTCGACCGCGATCGGCATCAGTTGCAGGTAGTTGCGGAACCGCTTGCGCGCCATGGGCAGGCGCTGGATGAAGCTGGTGCGTGGGGTGCGGCCATGCAGGAAGCCGCGTTCGGTCTCGGGCAGGAAATCGCACAGCGCGAAGACATCGGCCTGCGGAAAGGCCAGCAGCATTTGTTCGAGAACCCGCTCGGAGCCGGCGAAGCTTTCGAGCCATTCATGGACGATGGCGATACGGGTCATGGGCCTGGCTCTGCCATCACGCGGCCTGTTCCGCCAGTTCCAGCACGCGCTGGGCCGCCGCGGGCCAGGCATACATCGCCGCGCGCAGACTGCCCGCCGCGATCATCTCCTCGCGCATCGCGCCCAATTGTTCCAATGCCGCCACCACGCTCTCCGGCCGATCAGGCTCGAACCATAGCGCCGCATTGTGGCAGACCTCCGGCACCGCGCCGGCGCGGCTGGCCAGTACCGGGCAGCCGCACCACATCGCTTCCAGCGGCGGAATGCCGAAGCCCTCGTAGCGGGAGGGGAAGACCAGGCACAGCGCGTTCTCGTAAAGCGCGCGCAGCGCGGCATCCGAGACGCGGCCCAGCGCGCGGGCGGCGACCGCGCCGGCATCGGCAAACACGCTGGTATCCCGCGCCCCGGCCAGCGCCAGCACCATGCCGCGCTCGCCCAGCCAGCGCGCGGCACCGGCCAGCGCGCCCAGATTCTTGTGCGCAGCCCGCGTGCCCACCGCCAGCGCGTAGCGGCCAGGTTCCAGTCCGTGCTCGGCCAGCACCGACATGTCAGCCGGTTGGCGCAGGATATGCTCGCCACCCTCAGGCACCACGCCGATCGCGGCCGCATCCACCCGCAGCGCCGCAGCCAGGCGCGCGCGCGAGAATTCGCTCACGGTCAGCAGCCGCGTGCCGTTGCGCGCCAGTGCCCAATGCAGCGTGCGGTACCAGGCGCGGAAGGCGAAGGAATAGCTCTCCGGCGTGTCGAAGACGCCGGCATCATGGATCACTACCGCCTGGCGGCCACGGCGGATCAAGGGCGCGGTGTTGCCCAGGTTCAGCAGCAGCCCGCCGGCGGCCAGCCCCGGCAGCGCGCGCTGTTCCCACATCAGGCCGGCGCGGCCACCCGCGGGCGGGGTCAGCAGCGTGGCTTGTGGCAGCGCGGCCGCGATTTCGGCGGCGAATCGCTGCACGCCGGTGACCGGCTGCGTCGTGAAGCGGCCATTGATGAAGAGGCTCATGCGCGCAGCATCGCACGCCATTCGCGCGGGCGGCGCAAGGCGGCGCGTTCGGCGGCGCCCAGCGCGCGCCAGCACAGCAGGCAGAGTGCCGCGCCGCCCACGGCCAGCGCGGCCGCCTTCCACCACCAGCCCGGCAGCAGCGCCAGCGCGGCCAAAGCCAAGCCCGCCGCCAGCATGGGTGCGACCAGCCCTTGCGCCACATCGCGCGCCGCCGGATAGACGCGCGCCGCGATCCACAGCTTGCCCAGCGCATCCACGCCAACCCGCAGCGCCCAGACGCAGGCGGCGGCGACAATGCCGCCCCACCACACCGCCAGCGCCGCCAGCGGCAGGAAGACCAGCGCCTGCAGCAGCACGAATCGCGCGGTCATGTCGGGCCGGCCCACCGCCTCGATCAGCGCGTTCGGCGCATAGGCCAGGCAGGAAAACAGGATGCCCACGGCCAGCACCGAGAGCACCACGGCACCGCCATCGGCAAAGCCACGGCCGAGCCAGAGCCACAGCACCTCATGCGCGGCACCGGCCAGCACCGCGCAGGGGCCGAAGACCAGCAGCAGGATGATCAACCCGCCGCGCCGCAGCAATGCGGTGGTGGCCTCGGGCTGCGCTGCGAAACTGCCCGCCATGGCCGGCAGCAAGGCCTGCGCCACCGCCACCGGCAGGATCCACATGCGGATGATGAGGTCGAGCGAGGTGGCGTAATACGCCACATCCGTCAGCGTCAGCTGCGCGCCGATGATGAAGCGGTCCGCATAGAGCAGCCCCTGGCCCATCAGGGCCGCGGCCGTGATCCAGCCGCCGATGCGCAGCAAAGGCCTGGCCAGCGCAAGCCGCGGCCAGCCACGCCAGAAGCCCGGCACGTCACGTCGCGCCAGCCAGATATAGGAGATTGTGTTCGCCAGCCGGCACGCCACCAGCGCCAGCATCACGCCCACCAGCGAGGGCCAGACCAGCAACACCAGCAACGGCCCGACATAATACATCAGATTGACCGGCACGGTGACCAGATTGGCCGCCGCGAAGCGCTGATAGGCCGCCAGCACGCCCCACAGCGCCGCGTTGATCACCACCAAGGGAATCGCGCAGGCCAGGATGCGCATGGCGAGCACGGCCTCGGCCTGCAAGGCGGGCGGCACGTTCAGCACCCGATGCACCAGCACCGGCACCGCCAGCCACAAGGATAGCGCGCCCAGCATGCCGACCAGGCCCAGCACCCACAGGCCGGCGCGCACGAGCGCTGCCTGTTCTTCGGTGGTGGCCGTGTCCATGCGTTCGGAGAGCGCGCGCGTCAGCGCCGGACCCACGCCAAGGTCCAGAACGCCCATCACGCCGACCAATGCCAGAGCGAGCGTGAACAAGCCCCAGCGCTCGATGCCCATCAGTTGCAGCAGCAGGGGGGTCAGGGCCAGGGCCAGGATCAGCGGCAGGCCGCGCCCCAGCGCATTCCAGATGGTGCCGGAAACCAGGCGGCCAGTACCGGTGCGTGTATTGCCGGTGCGTGTGTCGCCGGTGCGTGTGTTACCGGTGCTTGTGTTCATGGGCGCGCCCCTGGGGGCGGGAAACCGCCGCCGGAACTGACCTTAGCACGCGCCCCGGCGCGCCAGCACCACCATGGGGGTGCGCAGGAGGATCTTGATGTCCTGCCACAGTGAGGGCTTGGAGGCGTAGGCCACGTCCAGCGCCACGCGCTGGGCATAGCTGGTGTCCGAGCGGCCGGAGACCTGCCACAGGCCGGTGATGCCCGGGCGGACCGACATGTAGTGCGCCGCCGCCGCGCCATAATAGGTGGACAGCTCGGCGGCCACCACCGGGCGCGGGCCGACCAGCGACATCTCACCGCGCAGCACGTTGATCAGCTGCGGCAGTTCGTCCAGCGAGGTCTTGCGGAGGAAGCGGCCCACCGCGGTCACGCGCGGGTCATTCTTCAGCTTGCGGGTGGCTTCCCATTCGGCGCGTGCCTCAGGATCGGCGGCCAGCAGCGCATCCAGCCGCGCCTGGCTGTCGATCACCATGGAGCGGAACTTCAGGCAGCCGAAGCCGCGGCCGCCCTGGCCGATGCGGGTATGGGCGTAGAAGGCCGGCCCGCCATCGCGGCGCGTGAGATAGGCCAGCACCAGAAACAGCGGCGAGAGCAGCAGCAGCATCGCACCCGCGCCCAGCACATCCAGCGCGCGCTTCAGCGCGGCGGGCACACCTGACAATTCGTTCACTTGCGGCGCGGCGGGCATCGAACCGATGCTGGTCCCGATCACTTGCGTGTCGGGGCGGAAGGTCGAAAGGCTGTCCAGACCAGGCATCGGGGGCCATCCAGGGGCGTTCGAGGGCGGGGGGTTTCTTCCGCCGAGAGTGGTTTGCCAGCCGGAACGGGCGCCAAGATGGTGTGATTGTGGCGACTTTTGGGCAGTGCACAAAAAACGTCAGTAAGCCTGTCCTCAAACCGCCGCAGCGGCCTGGCGCAAGGCTGGCAGGGTCTCGGCCGCGAACCAGGGGTTGCGCGCGGCCCAGCCGATGGTGCGCCAGGACGGGTGGGGCAGGGCGAAATGCCGCGGCAGGCCGGGCTGGGCGCGTACATTCTCCGTCATGGTTCCGGGGCCGAGGTAGCGCGCCTGCGCATAGGCGCCGACCAGCAGGGTCAGGCGCAGGGCCGGCATTTCGGCCAGCAGGCGGTCATGCCAAAGGGGCGCGCATTCAGGGCGCGGTGGCGCGTCGCCACCCCGGGGCAGGCGGCCGGGGTAGCAGAAGCCCATGGGCATGATGGCGATGCGGGTTGCGTCGTAGAAGGCGTCGCGGGTCATGCCCAGCCAGTCGCGCAGGCGCTCGCCCGAGGGGTCATTCCAGGGGATGCCGGTGGCATGGACCTTAGTTCCCGGCGCCTGGCCGATGATCAGCAGCCTCGCGGTGGGGGAGACACGGAAGACCGGGCGGGGGCCCAGCGGCAGGCCCTGGCAATGGGTGCAGGCCGCGGCCTCACTCGCCGCGCACATAACGCTTACGCCCCGCGAACGTTCCGTTCACCTTCCCCGCGAACGTTCCGTTCGACTTCCCCGCGAACGTTCCGTTCGACCTCCCCGCGAACATAACGTTCGACGATGTACAGCGGCCGGCCCTTGGTCTCGTTGAAGATGCGGCCGAGATATTCACCGATGATGCCCAGCATCATCATCTGCACGCCGCCCAGGAACAGCACGGTGGCCATCAGGCTCGGGTAGCCGGCCACGGGGTTGCCGAACAGCACCGTGCGCGCCAGCAGCACCACCAGATAGATGGCGGCGATGATCGCGACCAGAATGCCCAGATAGGTCGCCGCCTTCAGCGGGCCCACGGTGAAGCTGGTGATGCCCTCCAGCGACAGGTTCCACAGCTTCCACCAGTTCCATTTGGTGGTGCCCGCGGCGCGCGGCGCGCGTTCATACAGCACCGCCTTGGCCGGGAATCCCACCCAGGCGAAGAGACCCTTCATGAAGCGATGCTGCTCACGCAGTTGCAGCAGCGCGTCCAGGGAACGGCGCGACATCAGGCGGAAATCGCCGGTGTCCTTGGGCAGTTGCACGCGGCCGCCCACGCGCTGCATCAGCCGGTAGAAGGCATGCGCGGTGGTGCGCTTCAGCCAGGATTCGCCATGCCGGACGGAGCGCTGCGCATAGGCGATGTCGAAGCCCCCCCGCCAGGCGGCGATGAGTTCGGGGATCACCTCCGGCGGGTCCTGCAGGTCGGCGTCGATCGCGACCACCGCATCGGTCGCGCGGCAATGGTCGAGGCCCGCGGTCAGCGCGATCTCCTTGCCGAAATTGCGCGAGAGATTGACCAGCGCCACGTGCGGGTCGGCGGCCTGCAAGGCCAGCATCCCGGCCAGCGTGGCATCGCGCGAGCCGTCATTCACATAGACCACCTCCCAGGCGAGGCCCGTGGCATTCATCACGGCCGCGAGGCGCCGGTGGAATTCGGGCAGCACCTCCTGCTCATTGTAGCAGGGCACCACGACGGACAGCGCGGGGGCGGGCGCGTCGGTTGTGGCGGCGGCGGTGCGGGCGAGCGGCATCGTGTCGGGCATGGGGTCCCTTTGAACACCCGAATGGGGCGTCTTTGCGCCTATTTGGGCGCGAAATCCGGGTTTGTCAGGATATGCGCCGCGATATCGCGCCGGCGTGCGACCCAGATGCGCGGATCGGCCGCGATGCGCGCCAGCACCGCCTCCAGCCCCGGCAT
>JAIXVH010000286.1 GCA_027483125.1 Acetobacteraceae bacterium
GCGCGCACCATCGCCACGCTGCGCTGCCTGGGCGCGCCGGCGGGCGCGATCTTCGCCACCTATCTGTGGCAGGTGCTGGCGCTGGCTGCGCTTGGCATCGCGATCGGGCTGGTGGCGGGTTTCGGCCTGACAGCACTGGCCGCCTGGGCGCTGTCCGGCGCGCTGCCGGTGCCGCCGGTGCTGCTGCCCTATCCGGAACCGCTGGGGCTGGCGGCGCTGTACGGGCTGCTGACGGCGCTGGCCTTCGCGCTGTGGCCGCTGGGCCGCGCGCGGGAAATTCCGGGTGCTGCGCTGTTCCGCGATGCGACGCAGCCGGCCGGCGCCTGGCCGCGTGCGTGGTTGATCGCGCTGAATGTCGCGGTGGCGGGCGCGCTGGTGGCACTGGTGGTGTTGACCGCGGAGCAACCGCGTTTCGCACTCGGCTTCTGCGTGGGTGCGGCGCTGGCGCTGCTACTGTTCCGGTTGGGTGCCAGCGGGTTGATGGCGGCGGTGCGGGCGCTGCCGCGCATCCGCAGGCCCGCCTGGCGGCTCGGGCTGGCCAATCTGCACCGGCCGGGCGCGCCGACGCCGATCATGGTGGTCGCACTGGGCATTGGCCTGACGACGCTGGCCGCCATCGCGCAGATCCAGGGCAATCTCTCGCGCGCCATCGGCAATGAGATGCCGGCCGCGGCGCCGAATTTCTTCTTCATCGATATCCAGCCGAACCAGGTGGAGGAGTTCGAACAGGTGGCGCGCGCCAGTGCCGCCGTGCAGGAATTGCGCCGCGTGCCGAGCCTGCGCGCGCGCGTCGTCGCGGTGAATGGCGTGCCGGCCGACCAGGTGCGCGCGACACCCGAAACCGCCTGGGCTTTGTCGGGCGATCGCGGCCTGACCTACACCACGACCATGCCCGCCGGGACTCGGCTGACCGCCGGCGAATGGTGGCCCGCTGCGCATGATGGCGAGACGCTGGTCAGCTTCGACGCGGTGATCGCGGCGGGCTGGGGCGTGGGTGTGGGCGATACCATCACCGTCAATGTGCTGGGGCGCGACATCAGCATGCGCATCGCCAATCTGCGGGTGGTGGAGTGGCGCGGGCTTGGCATCAATTTCACCATGATCGCCTCGCCCGGGCTGCTGTCGCGCGCGCCGCATACGCATATCGCCACGGTGCGCAACGACCCCGCGCAGGATGTCGCCCTGCTGCGCGCGGTGACCGATGCGCTGCCCAATGTCAGCGGCATCCGCGTGCGTGAGGCGCTGGAGGCGGTGGCGATGCTGCTGGGGCGGCTCGGTGCCGCGCTCTCGGCGGTGGGGTCGGTCACGTTGCTGGCGGGCATGCTGGTGCTGGCGGGCGCGGTGGCGGCGGGCCAACGGCGGCGCGTGCGCGAGGCGGTGGTGCTGAAGACGGTGGGCGCCACGCGCGCGCAGATCAGGCGCGCCTTCCTGGTGGAATTCGGGGTGCTGGGCGCGGCCTCGGGGCTGTTGGCGGCCGCGGCCGGCACGGCGGCCGCCTGGGCCGTGGTGCGTTTCATCATGCGGCAGGAATGGGTGTTCCTGCCCGGCACCCTGGCGCTGACGGTGCTGGGCTGCATGGCCATCACGCTGGCATTTGGGTATGCGGGGACGGCACTGGCATTGCGCGCGAAGCCTGCGCCCTTCTTGAGGAATGAATGAGCACCGCCACCATGACCGATGAGGATTGGCTGCGCCGTTCCTTCACCGTGGCGCAGGATGCGCGCGCGCGCGGCGACCGGCCCTTCGGCGCCGTGGTGGTCGCGGGCGGTGCCGTGTTGGCCGAAGCGGGCAGCGAACAGGGCGCCTCGGGCGGCGGCACGCTGGCACATTCGGAGATGGTGGCGCTCAAGCGCCTGCATGAACTGGCCGTATCCCGCGAGGTGCTGGCCGGGGCCACGATCTATTCATCCGGTGAACCCTGCGCCATGTGCGCCGCGGCGATCTTCTATTCGGGCATCGGCCGCGTGGTGTATGGGCTGCGGGCCGAGGCGATCGCGGCGGCGCGCAATGCGCAAACCCATACAGCCGGGCTTGGCCTTTCATGCCGCGCGGTGCTAGCCGCGGCGGCGGCGCCGGTGACGGTGCTCGGACCGTTGCTGGAGGAGGAGGGCGCGCTCCCACATCAAGGTTACTGGGGCCCTGACGCCGCATGAATACCCGAGCAAAATTACCCCGTTGATATGGATTACCGGTTCTCCATATAATGGGGGTGTGAGTGGGCCTTCCGGCCCCCAACGGAAAGGGAATTGAAGACGATGGCGTTCCAACCCGACTACCGCTACGGCGCCGCACCCGGCTGGGGTCGCACCGCGGCCGTGGACGCCGCGGCCATCGATGCTGGCCTGCGCGCCTATATGCTGCGCGTGTACAACTGGATGGCCAGCGGCCTGCTGCTGACCGCGATCGTGGCCTATGCCATCGCGTCCATCCCTGAAGTCTCGGCGCTGTTCTACACCACGGTCCGCACGCCGCGTGGCCTGAGTGTTGCGCCGACCATCCCGGGCTATATCGCGATGTTTGCGCCGCTGGCCTTCATCCTGGTGCTGTCCTTCGGCATCAACCGCATGAGCAAGACCACGGCGCAGGCGCTGTTCTGGGTCTTCGCCGCGGTGATGGGCGCGTCGCTGTCCAGCATCTTCGTGGTCTATACCAAGACCAGCGTCGCCAGCACCTTCTTCGCCACCTCGGCGATGTTCGCGGCGATGTCGATCTGGGGCTACACCACCAAGTCCGACCTGTCCCGCATGGGCTCGATCGTGATGATGGGCATCATCGGCCTGGTGATCGTGTCGCTGATCAACATGTTCCTGCAGAGCCCGATGATGGCCTTCATCATTGGCGCTGTCGGCGTGGTGCTGTTCTGCCTGCTGACGGCCTTCGACACGCAGCGCATCAAGAACGACTTCATCGAGTACTCCTACGCGGAGGGCACCGAGGAAGCCGGCAAGCGCAGCGTGATGGACGCGCTCGGCCTGTACCTGAACTTCATCAACATTTTCCAGTTCCTGATGCAGTTCATGGGCACGCGCAACCAGGATTGATCCTGGCCTGCGGGTCAAAAATCAGCCCCGGCGGAGCGATCCGCCGGGGCTTTTTTTATGCCCCCGCCTCGGCTAGGATGCGGCCATCGCGGGCGTAGTTCAGAGGTAGAACGTCAGCTTCCCAAGCTGAATGTCGTGGGTTCGATTCCCATCGCCCGCTCCAGTCGGTCTCACGAAATGCACTCTCTGCACCGCTCGCTTCCCCTCCAGGGTGTGCGGACGCCAGGTAGGCGGATTTCGCTCTCCGCACTCTCGGCACCTTGAGGGTGGCCTGATTTCACCAACAAGGTCTGAGCGTCTGTCATCTCGCGTTTTTTCTCCCTTCCGCCGGATCCCAATTCCGTAAGGCGGACTGGCCCGGCGGCGGAGCCCCTCCGAGATATCGCTGCGCCCGCGCTCAAGGCGCCTCAATATCCGTTCGCGTGCAGCGGGCTTCCGCTTCGGCGCCAGCCGGCGCAGGGCCAGCTTTGCTGGACAGGGTCGCGTGCAGCCATTCGCGCAGGCGGCGGATCGCCCGCTGGTCGAAGCTCTCGGGACGGGTGGTGAACCAGTAGCTCCAGGCCGTGCGGGCGCCGAAGCGGCGCGGATGCAACAGCGCGAGCCGGCCGGCTGCAACCTGGTCCGCCACCAGCATCTCCGGCGCATAGATGAAGCCGTGGCCCGCCTCCGCCGCTCGCAGCGCCGCATCCAGGCTGTCGAACATGGTCTCTGCCCTGGGCGAAGCGGGCTGTTCCAGCCGTGCCAGCACATCCGTCCAGAATTTCGGCAGCAGGGTAAGGCCCAGCAACGGCCCAGCGGCGATCTCTTCCGGGGCCAGGGCAGGCCTGCCCGCCAAACGCACCGGCGCGCCAAGCAGCACCACGGGCGAACTGGCCAGCCGCTCACTGGCCAGCGGTGAAGCGGGCCGGGGTCCGAGGCGGATAGCCACGTCGCATTCGCCAGCGGCGACATCGGCCCGCCGCATGCTGGCTTCGATGCGCAGCGTGATCCCTTCCACTTCGAGGGCATTCGCCGCGGGCATCAGCCAGCGCACCGCGAAATCGGGCGCCGCTGAGACCACCAGCGGGCCGCGAGGCGCCCGCGCGGTGGCATAGGCGGCGGCGACAACCGCGAGGCCTCGCCCGACCTCCGCACCCAGTTCTGCGCCGGCCGGCGTCACCATGACCTTGCGGTGCAGTCGCTGGAAAAGCGTCGTGCCAAGGCTCGCTTCGAGTTGCCGAACGTGATGGCTGACGGCCGAGGGCGTCAGCCCCACCTCGGCTGCCGCATCGCGAAAGCTGCCGAGCCGATACGCCGCCTCGAAGGCACGCAGCGCCGCCAGCGGCAGGTTGGCGAATTTGACACGAGTTTGATTCATCTCAGCCACAATCTATTCGTTTGTCGGTCGGGCGCCCAGCCTTCTGAATGGCGTCATGAGCACAGCGCCCATCTTCGAGGCCCTCGAACCAGGCATCTGGCGTGCCACCCCCCTGGCCCGCGGCCCCTTTGTGGGGGTGCATGGGGGCAGCGTCGCCGGGCTGATGGCCGCCGCCATCGAGGCTTCCGCCGGCGCCGCGTCCGGCGCGCGCGCCCTTTCCTTCCGCGCGGACTTCATGCGTCCCACCCCCGTGGGCGTGCCGCTCGTCCTCACCGTCACGCCCGTGCAGGCCGGGCGGCGGCTGCTTCTGCTGGATGCGACGGTGGTGGCCGAGGGCCGGCTCACCGCGCGATGCAGCATGACGCTGGCGACCGAGATGGAGGTGCCGAACCTCACCGAGGATTTCTGCACCGAGACGCCGCCGCCGGCGCCCGATCCGGAAAGCCTGCCACACCGCCCAGGGACAGCGGCCCATGGCGGCCCCTGGATCATGGATGTGCTGCAAGGCCGCCGCGCCCCGGATGGCGGCGTCTGGTTCCGCTGGACCGTGCCCTTGCTGCCGGGCGGCGTTTCGCCCTTCGTCGCGGCACTGGGGCCGGCGGATTTCGCCCATGGCCTGGCGCGGCCCGGACAGCCCGGCCCCCCGCCCGTGCCGGCCTTCCCGAATGCCGACCTCTCCGTGCAGTTCGACCGCGCCCCGCGCGGGGACTGGATCGGCGTCAGGCCCTTCACCCGCTGGCGGCGCGAGGGGCTTGGCATCGGCTATGGCGACCTGCTGGACCTCGACGGCGCCTTTGGCCGCGTTGCCATGGGCGTGGTGCTGGTGCCGGGATGAGCGCCCGGTCGGGCCACGGTCTCTTCTCGCCGCTTCTGCTGATGAATGCGGCGCTGGTGCTGAACGTCATCGGCTTCGCCAACTACGCCGCGGTGCTGCCGGCCCTGATGGCCGGGACGGGCTTCTCGGAAGCCGAGGCCGGGGTGGCGGGCGGGGCCTTTTTCCTGGCCTATGCCATCGGCTCGCCCGTCTTCGCCGCCCTGACAGACAGTCATCGGCCGCGACAACTCTACATGCTGGGGGGGTTGCTCGGAATCGCGGGCGGGCTGCTCTTTCCCTTCCTCGATGCGGGCTATCCGGCGCTGGTCGCCTCGCGCGCGCTGTCGGGCCTGGGCATGGCGGGCATCTACATGCCCGGGCTGCGGCTGCTGCTTGAGACACTGCCGCCGGAGCAGCAATCCCGCGGATCCAGCGTGCATGTTTCCACCTTGACCCTGGGCCTCTCGGCCTCCTTCGCGGTGTCGGGCGCGCTGCAATGGGCGCTGGGCTGGCAGGCGGCCTTTCTGGGTGCTGCCGTGGCGGCGGGGTTCGCCATGCTGGCGGTCGGCATGGGCATGCCCTCGCCGCGTCCCGCCCGTTCTGAAGGCGGGCTGCTGGCGCGGCTGGCGAATGTGTACCGGACCCGC
>JAIXVH010000066.1 GCA_027483125.1 Acetobacteraceae bacterium
CCATCGCGGCGCATCAGCAGCCCGATGCCCGCACCGCCCAGATTCACATCGGCCATGGCCCGCGACAGCGCTTCGGCCGAAAGCGTGACCATCGGCACGCCGATGATCTCGCCCGCGCCATCGCGCAGCGTCCGGCTCATCACCACCGCAGGCTGGCCGCCGAAGCGCGAGGGCACGCGCTCGGAGGCGAACAGCTCGGCCACGCCCGCGCGGGGCAGGCGGAAATGATCGGCATCGCCCACGAAGACCGGTGCCGCCGTGGGCGTGGGCAGGCTCATCCAGCGCACCACGCCGTCCGGGCTCGCGATCGAGACCTGGATGACCATGGATTCACGACGGCGGGCCAGGCTGTGGATGTGCTGCTCGATCGCCAGCAGGCCCGACTGGTCGCCGGCCTCGATCATGCGCTGGCGGGCGATGATCAGGTCATGCAGCTGCTCGACCAGGTCCAGCGTGCGGCCGATCTGCTGTTCCAGCGCCTCGGCGCCCAGATTGGCGCGCGCCAGCGCCAGGCTGCTGGCGCTGCGTTCCTCGCTGCGCACCCAATAGCTCATGCCCCACCACACCAGCGCGGCGAGAGCGACGGTCAGCGCCAGGGCGGCTGCTGGCAGGGCGATTCGGCGGAAACTGGCGGACACCATGTCGATATGCCATGGGCCGACGCTTGCATGCCAGGGCCGCGCAACCGCCCGACCACGCGGTTGTGAGGACGGGTGTTCACAGTTTCGTGATGATGGCCGCCCCTGGGCCATGCAGGCCGTGGCGCTTCGCCCGGGGCCATGCCAGAAGGGCCCATGCCAGAAGATGTGGACCCCAACGACGATTTCGTCACCGATGACGCCTATGCCGCCGGCAGGCGCGCCTTGGCTGAAGGCCTGTCGGTGCTGGAAAACCCGATGGCGCATACCGGGGATTGGGGAAAGGCCTGGTTCGCCGGCTGGCTTGATGCGCTGGCCGATACAGTGACCGGCCATGACCGCGCGCCGGCCGCCTTCCGCCGCCTGCTGAAGAATGACCGTGCCGAGCCCTTCTGAACCGCGCCTGGTGCTGACCGATATCGAGGGCACCACGACCGCGATCAGCTTCGTCCATGAGCGGCTCTTCCCCTTCGCGGCCGCGGCGCTGGAGGGGTTCCTGGCCGCGCGCGGGACGGATTCTGATGTGGCGCCGATCCTGGCCGAGGTCGCGGCCATGCAGCCCGGGCAGCCCGTCATCGATACCCTGCGCGGCTGGATGGCGAGCGATGCCAAGGTGACGCCGCTCAAGGCGCTGCAAGGTCTGATTTGGCGGCAGGGCTATGCTGATGGCAGGCTGGCTGGGCATTTATGGCCCGATGTCGCGGCCGCGCTGGCCGGCTGGAAGGCGGGCGGGCTGCGGCTGGCAGTGTATTCCTCAGGCTCGGAGGAAGCGCAGCGCCTGCTCTTCGGCCATTCCGAGGCCGGTGACCTGACCGCCCTGTTCGATGCCTTCTTCGACACCCGCATGGGCGCCAAGCGCGAGGCCGCGAGCTACCACGCCATCGCCGCCGCATTGGGCCTGGCCACCGGCGCGATCCTGTTCCTGTCCGATGTCGCGGCCGAGCTGGATGCCGCGCGGCAGGCCGGCTGCGCCACCTGCCAGCTGGTGCGCGCGGGCGATGGCACGCAGCCCGCCGGCCACCACCCGATCGCGGCGGAGTTTACGGAAGTGTCACGGCTTTTCGCACTGCCGCATCCGGCGTGACAGGCCCCCCGGGCGCGGTGTAAGGAACGCATCCCGCCTTCTCCACCGGGAGCACGCCGCATGATCAACGCCTATGCCGTGGAGAACGGGCAAGTCGTCCTGCGCGAAGGCCTGTCGGACGCTGCCGGCCTGCGCCGCGCGGTCTGGATCGACCTGCTGAACCCCAGCTTCGAGGAAGAGCACGCCGTCCAGGACGCGCTGCGCATCGAGGTGCCGACGCGCGAGGAAATGCAGGAGATCGAAAGCTCCTCGCGCCTCTACAAGGAGGGCGAGGACCTCTTCCTGACCGCGAACTTCCTCTACGGGATGGAGGCGGGCGAATTCGGCTCGACCGCGATTTCCTTCGTGCTGACCGGCACCACGCTGATCACGGTGCGCTACGCGACGCCCAAGGCGTTTCCCACCTTCGCCCTGCGCTGCCAGAAGGCGCCAGGGCTGCTGTCGAGCGCGGATGCGGTGATGCTGCATCTGTTCGAACAGATCGTGGACCGGCTGGCCGATATCCTGGAACGCGTGGGCACCGACATGGACCGCGCCTCGGCATCGGCGTTCCAGGCGGCCAGGCCCGGCATGCGCGCCACACAACGCGATGCGGTGCTGAAGGGCGTGCTGGTCACGCTGGGCCAGGTGGGGGAAGTCACCACCCGCGCCTCGGAAACGCTGCTCGGCCTGTCGCGCATCCTGACCTTCGTGGGCGCGGAGAAGGCGATGGCCGTGCGCAAGGAAAACCAGGGCACCATCAAGACCCTGGTGCGCGATGTGCGAAGCCTGGTGGAACACGCGAATTTCCTGAACAACCGCGCGACCTTCCTGCTGGATGCGGTGCTGGGCATCATCAATGTCGAGCAGAACGGGATCATCAAGACGTTTACCGTGGTGTCGGTCGCGCTGATGCCGCCGACGCTGATCGCCAGCATCTACGGGATGAACTTCCAGCACATGCCGGAGCTGAACTGGGTGGTGGGCTACCCGCTGGCCTTGCTGCTGATGGTCTGCACGGCGGTGCTGCCGGTGCTGTATTTCCGGCGGAAGGGCTGGCTGTAGGGCGGGCGGCCCCATAGGGCGGCTTTTCCTGGCGCTTGGCAGCGGCGGCCTGTTAGCCTCCCACCCAGGGAGAACAAACGCCATGATTCCACGCCGGATCGCGCTCGCCTTGCCTTTGGCCGCCCCCGCCTTCGCACAGGCACCTTGGCCCAACCGCCCGGTGCGCGTGCTGATCGGCTTCCCGCCCGGCGGTTCGCTCGATGTGATGACGCGCCTGGCCTGCGAACAACTGCAGAACCGCCTGGGCCAGCCCTTCATTGTCGAGAGCCGCTCGGGCGCTTCGGGCAATATCGGCCCCGAGGCGCTCGCGCGCGCCACCC
>JAIXVH010000290.1 GCA_027483125.1 Acetobacteraceae bacterium
CTGGAGTTTTCGCGCATCACCGCCGAGGCCGATGGCCGCCTGGGCGCGCTGCCGCTGCGCGCGGGCAATGTGCTGCGCCAGGCGGAAAACACGCCGCTTGGCACCATCACGCAGATTGACCCGGTGCTGGTGCAGTTCAGCGTGCCGGAGCGCTGGCTGCCGATGATCCGCGCCAGCATGCACACCGGCGCGCTGCCGGTGCATGTCCGCGCGGATGGCGATGCCGGCGCGCCGGTGCGCGGCGAGTTGATCTTCGTGGACAGCCAGGTGGACACCGCGACCGGCACGATCGGGCTGAAGGCGCGCTTCATCAACAGCGACCAGCGGCTCTGGCCTGGCGCCTATGTGCGCGTGGCGCTGAATGCCGGTGCCGACCAGGATGTGCTGACCGTCGCAGCACCCGCGGTGCAGACCGGCCAGCAGGGGCGCTTTGTATTTGTGGCCGAGCAGGGCGTCGCGCGGCGGCGCAGCGTGGAACTGGTGCGCGTGGCCGGCGAGCGCGCCGTGGTGCGCGGGCAGCTGCGCGATGGCGAGCGCGTGATCGTCGATGGCGCGCAGCGCGTCAGCGATGGCGCGCGCATCCAGGACCGCAGCGCCACGCCATCGGCGCCGCGCGTATCGGCGCTGGAGACGCGCTGAGATGAACATCTCCGAGCTTTGCATCCGCCGCCCGGTGATGACCTGGCTGCTGGCGATCGCGGCCGTGGTCGCGGGCAGCGTGGCGTATTTCCGCCTGCCGGTGGCGGCCGTGCCGCGCGTGGATTTTCCGGTGATCTCGGTCTTCGCCTCCTTCCCCGGCGCCAGCCCTGAGACCATGGCGACATCGGTCGCACTCCCGCTCGAGCGCGAGTTCAGCACCATCGCGGGCCTCGAGAGCATGAGCAGCGTCTCGGGCCAGGACACCTTGCAGTTGACGCTGCAATTCGTGCTCGGCCGCAACATCGACAGCGCGGCGCAGGATGTGCAGGCGGCGCTCACGCGCGCGCAGCGGCGACTGCCGGTGGAGATGACGATTCCGCCCAGCTACCGCAAGGTGAATCCGGCGGATGCGCCGGTGCTGATCCTGACGCTCTCTGGCGGCGACACACCGCTGTATCGCCTGCAGGACATTGCCAGCACCATCATCGCACCGGCGCTGTCGCGCGTGCCGGGTGTGGCGCAGGTGCAGACCTTCGGCGAGCAGCTTTATGCCGTGCGCGTGCGCCTGGATCCGGACCGGATCGCCGCCATGGGGCTGGCCTTCGATACGGTGGGGCAGGCGATCCAGCAGGCCAATTCCAACGCGCCGGTGGGCCTGCTGACGGGCACGCAACAGCAGTTGACGTTGCGCGCCAATGACCAGCCGCAGAACGCCGCGGAATTCTCGAACCTGATCATCGCCGGCCGCGCCAATGCGCCGGTGCGGCTGTCCGATGTGGCGCGCGTGCAGGATGGCGTGCAGAACGAACGCGTGGCGTCCTGGCGCGATGGCGAGCGTGCGCTGGTGCTGGCGGTGCTGCGCCAGCCGGATGCGAACACCGTCGATGTGGTCGATGGCGTGCGCGCCAACCTGCCGGCCTTGCGGGGCGCGCTGCCGCCGGGTGCGCAGATCGGCGTGATGCTGGACCGCTCGCTCTCCATCCGCTCGGCCGTGCATGACGTGCAGGAATCGCTGCTGATCGCGATCGGCCTGGTGATCCTGGTCTGCTTCGTGTTCCTGCGGCGTGTCTCGGCGACGATCATCCCTTCCATCGCGGTGCCGATCAGCCTCTGTATCACCTTCGGGCTGATGTATGTGCTGGGCTACGGCATCGACAACGTGACACTGCTGGGCCTGACCATTGCGGTGGGGCTTGTGGTGGATGACGCGATCGTCGTGCTGGAAGCCATCATGCGCCATATCGAGGAAGGCATGGCGCCGATGGCCGCGGCGATGCGCGGCGCGCGTGAAGTGGGCTTCACCGTGCTGTCGATCACGCTGTCATTGATCGCGGTGTTCCTGCCGATCCTGCTGATGGGCGGCGTGGTGGGACGCGTGTTCAACGCCTTCGCGGCGACGGTGTCGCTGGCGGTGATCGCTTCATGTGTGGTGGCGCTGACGCTGACGCCGCTGATGGCCAGCCGCATCAAGGCGCACAACAAGCCGGGCCTCGTGGACCGCACGCTGGAGCGCGGCTTTGTCGCGGTGGAGCGCGCCTATGCCTGGATGCTCGACCATGCGCTGCGTTGGCGCTCCATCGTGTGGGTGGTGTTCTTTGCCTCGCTGGGTGCAGCGGGTTGGCTTGCGGTGCATATCCCCAAGGGCTTCTTCCCGGTCGAGGATACCGGGCTGCTCACCATCAGCACGGAAGGGCCGCGCGGTTCCTCCATCACCGCGATGGCTGCGATGCAGAACCGCGTGTCGGAGATGATTCAACGCTCCCCGCATGTGGTGACGGTGGTGTCCACGCTGGGCGCGGGCGGTGGTTCTGCCTCGATCAACCAGGGGCGCATGTTCGTCGAGCTGAAGCCGCGCGGTGAGCGGCCGGACATCCAGGCGGTGATCCAGGAACTGCGCCGGCAGGCCAATTCGGTGCCGGGATTCCGCGCCTTCATCCAGCCGATCCAGAACATCAACCTCTCGGGGCGGCAGTCGCGCACGCAATACCTCTACACCGTGCAGGGGCTGCGGCTGGATGAGCTGTACAGCTGGGCGCCACGCCTTGAAGCCGCACTGTCGCGGCTGCCGCAATTGCAGGATGTGAACACCGACCTGCAACCCGATGCGCCGGTGGTGGTGGTGAATGTGGACCGCGACCGCGCCACGGCGGCGGGTGTGTCGATCGACCAGGTGCGGCAGGCACTGTATTCGGCCTTCGGCGCGCGGCAGATCAGCACGATCTACGGCCAGGCGAATGCATACCCGGTCATCCTGGAAGCGCTGCCCGAAGACCAGCGCGATGAGCAGGGTCTGGCCAAGCTCTATTTGCGTTCGAACACCGGGCGGCTGGTGCCGCTGTCGTCGCTCGCGAGTGTGGAGCGGCGCGTTGGGCCGCTGACGGTGGCGCATCAGGGGCAGTTGCCGGCGGTGACCATCGGCTTCAACACCGCACCCGGCGTGGCGCTGGGCGATGCCACCCGCGCGATCCAGAATCTCGAACGCGAACTCGGCCTGCCGCCGACCATCGTGACGGGTTTCACAGGCTCCGCGCAGGTGTTCCAGCAGGCGCTGGCGGGGCAGGGCTGGCTGGTGCTGGCGGCGGTGCTGATCATGTATGTGGTCCTCGGCGTGCTGTATGAATCGCTCGTCCATCCGCTGACGATCCTGTCCGGCCTGCCGGCGGCGGCCTTGGGTGCCTTCGCCACGCTGTGGCTGTTCGGGCTGGATCTGTCAGTCATCGCGGTGATCGGCGTGCTGCTGTTGATCGGGCTGGTGAAGAAGAACGCGATCATGGTGGTCGATGTGGCGTTGCACCGGCAGCGCGCCGGCGAGGACCCGGTCAGCGCCGTGCGCCATGCCTGTGTGCTGCGTCTGCGGCCGATCCTGATGACGACGCTGGCCGCCGCCGCGGGGGCGGTGCCGATTGCGGCCGGCTGGGGGGCGGCGGCCGAACTGCGCCAGCCGCTCGGGCTTGTCGTGGTGGGCGGGCTTTTGGTGTCGCAGGCGCTGACGCTGTTCGTGACGCCTGTGCTGTATCTGGGCTTCGACAGCCTGGCGCGGCGCTTCAGCCGTGGGCGCGGGGCGGTGGTCCCGCCCGCGGCGCCGGCGGAGTAGCTTTCGGCATCGCACGCTGTTAGTGCGGGGGCATGAGCGAACATCCATTCATGGCCCGAGCCATCGCCCTTTCCCATGCCGGTGTCGCCGCAGGCGGCGGCCCCTTCGGTGCTGTGGTGGTGAAGGACGGCGCCATCATCGGCGAGGGACGCAACAATGTCGTGCCCGGCCATGACCCGACCCAGCATGCCGAGATCGTGGCGATCCGGGACGCCTGCGCGCGGCTGGGCACGCATGATCTGGATGGCGCTGTTGTCTACACGAGTTGCGAGCCCTGCCCGATGTGCCTTGCCGCCATCTGGTGGGCGCGGTGCAGCGAGATCGTCTATGGCAATGACCGCGCCGATGCGGCGGCGATCGGCTTCGATGACGCGGCCATCTACGACGAAGTCGCGCGCCCCATGACGGAGCGCGCGCTACCCATTCGGCGGCTGATGGCATCGGATGCCATCAGCGCATTCCAGGCCTGGGCCACCAAGCCCGACAAGGTGCCCTA
>JAIXVH010000341.1 GCA_027483125.1 Acetobacteraceae bacterium
CATGGCGGCGTGTATTGGGCGGCGGCCGATGGCAGCCGGATCATCGAAGCAGCTTTCCCGGTCTTCGGCGGCGCCAATGGCATTTCGCTCTCCCCCGATGGGCGCGTGCTCTATGTGTGCGAGACCGAGACCGGCCGCCTCTGGGCCTGGGATGTGCAAGGCCCCGGCAAGCTTGCGAAACTGCCCTGGCCCAGCACGCATGGCGGGCGGCTGGTCTGCCAGTTTCCAGGTTTCCGGCGACTGGATTCCATGTGCGTGGCAGCCAGCGGCAATATCGTGGTGGCGACGCTGGTGAGCGGCGAGATCACTACCGTCTCACCCACCGGTGATATCCTGCATGTGGCCAAGATGCCGGATCTGATGCCCACCAATATCTGCTTCGGGGGGGCGGATATGCGCACCGCCTACATCACGCTCTCCACCACCGGGCGGCTGGTGCGGATGCCCTGGCACGAGGCCGGTTATCGGCTGCCCTTCGGGTGACGGCGGCCCAGTGATTTGGGCGCGCTGCGGATGTAGCGGTTGAATTTCGGTGCTGGCGGTTCTTCCGCCGGCGGCAATTCCTCCTCGAAGCGTTCGGCGCCGTCGGTGGCTTCGTCGACCAGGGCGGCGGCTTCCGCCAGCAGGTCGTCGCGGGCGCCGCCGGACACCCATTCGCGCCCCTCCTCGATCAGCACCGGCACGGCGAGCGGCGAGACGCGATCGAGCACCACATGCCGGATGCGCCCCTTGGCGCGCGCGGTCAGCGCCGCGATCCGTGCTATATCCGTGAGGCCACCGGCCGCTTCGATGCGCGTGGCGCGCAGCAGTACATGGTCAGGCTCATGGCGGCGCAGCACATCGTAGATCAGATCTGCGTTCACGGTCATGGCACGGCCGGATTTCTCGGCGCCGGGCAGCTTCTTTTCCAGAAGCCCCGCGATGGTGGCGATGTTGCGGAAGGTCCGGCGGAGCATGCTGCTTTCGGCCATCCAGCTTTCCAGCTCCTCGCCCAGGATGTCCTCTTCGAACAGCGGGCGCACATCGGTCGGCTGATAGGCCGACCAGACGACCAGCGCGTAGTCCGAAGAGACAAAGCCGAGCGGCCCATAGCCCAGGCGTTCCATGCGCTTGGTCACCAGCATGCCCAGTGTCTGGTGCGCGAGGCGCCCTTCGAAGCAATAGGCCACCAGCCACCAGCGGCCGCCGCGCGGGAAGGTCTCGACCAGCAATTCATCGGCGGCGGGGATGCGGCTGCGCGCGGCTTGCAGCGCGAGCCATTCGCGCACCTCCTCGGGCAGTGAGACCCAACGCGCTGGATCGTGCAGGATGGCGCGCACTTCCGCGGCCAACCAGGTGGTGAAGGGCATGCGGCTGCCCGCGAAGGCCGGCACGCGCGGCTCGCGCCCCGACCCGCGCGAGACCATGGCGGTGACACCTTCCATCCCCTCGAAGCGCAGCACCTGGCCTGCGAAGAGGAAGGCGTCACCCTGCCGAAGGGTGGAGATGAACCACTCCTCCACCTCGCCCAGCATCGGGCCGCCGCGCATGCGGATTTTCAGCAGCGGCATTTCCACGATGGTGCCGAGATTCATCCGCAGCTGCCGCGCGACCTGGGTGCTCGCGATGTGCATGCGGCCCTCGGCGTCGCGGAACAGTTTGCGGAAGCGCTCGTAGACGCGCAGCGCATAGCCGCCATCTTCGACGAAGCGCAGCACATCGTCGAAATCGCGGCGCGTCAGCGCGGCATAGGGGGCGGCCTGCGTGACTTCGGCGTAGAGATCATCGGGCAGGAAGGGGGCGTGGCAGGCGACCGCCAGGATGTGCTGCGCCAGCACGTCCAGCCCGCCGGGGCGCGGTGCCTCGCCATCCAGTTTGCCGGCCTCGATCGCGGCCAGGCTGGCGGCGCATTCGATCACTTCGAAGCGGTTGGCGGGCACCAGCGTGGCACGGCTGGCTTCATCCATGCGGTGATTGGCGCGGCCCACGCGCTGCAACAGCCGTGACACGCCCTTGGGCGCGCCGACCTGGATCACCTGGTCCACATCGCCCCAGTCGATGCCGAGGTCGAGCGAGGATGTCGCGACCACGGCGCGCAGCCGGCCCTCGGCCATCGCGGCTTCGACCTTGCGGCGTTGTTCCACGGTCAGGCTGCCGTGGTGCAGGGCGATGGGCAGCGCGTCTTCGTTCAGGCGCCATAGGGCGGCGAACATGAGTTCGGCCTGCGCGCGCGTGTTCACGAAGACGATGGTGACGCGCCTGGCGGCGATGCGCGCCATGATCTCGGGCGCGGAAGCGAGGCCCATATGGCCGCTCCAGGGCAGGCGGCCGGCGGGCAGTTGGATGTCCAGCGCGGGCGGTGCGCCGGGAGGTGCGGTGATGATCCGCGCATCCGGCGCGACATAGGCGCGCAGTTCCTCGGGGTGCGCGACCGTCGCCGAAAGACCCACGCGCCGCGCACCCGGCGCCAGCCGCGCCAGGCGCGCGACGCAGAGTGCCAGCTGATCGCCGCGCTTGGTGCCGGCCAGTGCATGCACCTCATCCATGACGATGCAGGACAGGCCAGCGAAGATGTGATCGGCATCCGCCAGCGACAGCAGAAGTGTCAGCGATTCCGGCGTGGTCAGCAGGATGTTGGGCGGGGTTTCGCGCTGGCGTGCGCGGCGGTTCGCGGGGGTGTCCCCGGTGCGGGTTTCGATGGTGATAGGCAGCGCCATCTGCTCAACGGGGGCGTAGAGGTTGCGCGCCACATCCACCGCCAGCGCCTTCAGCGGCGAGACGTAGAGCGTGTGCAGCCCCGCGCGCGGCGCGCCCGCCAGATCGACCAATGACGGCAGGAAACCGGCCAGCGTCTTGCCCGCGCCGGTGGGCGCGATCAGCAGCACGGATTGGCCCGCGCGCGCGGCCTCCAGCATGGCAAGCTGGTGCGGGCGCGCTTGCCACTTTCGCTTGGCGAACCATGTGGCAAAATGTTCTGGCAATGTTCCCACGAAAGGGTCTCTACACCGTGCCGCCGCATCCCGAAACCTGGCTGCGCGTGACCGAGGCCGGCCTGTTCTGCGAACCGGGCGGCTTCTTCATCGACCC
>JAIXVH010000061.1 GCA_027483125.1 Acetobacteraceae bacterium
AACCCTTCCGCGGTCAGCACGATATCGGCGTTGGATTGCGCGAGATCCGTGCAGCCAGCGGGTGCGGCCGAGACATGCGCCGCGGCCAGCGCGGCCGCATCATTCATGCCATCGCCCAGCATCAATACGCGGCGTCCCTCGCCCTGCAATTGCCGGATACGCGCGAGTTTACCTTCTGGTGAAACACCGGCGCACCAAGCCTCGATGCCAAGCTCGCACGCAGCGCGTGCCACCGCCGGTGCCGCGTCGCCCGAGACGATTTCGGGCGTCAGGCCCTGGGCCTGCAACGCCGTGACGGCGGCCTGTGCATCATCGCGCAGCGCATCGGCGAAGGCGAAGTGGACGGGCGCATGACCCGCGCGGACGAACCACAACGACATGGGTTCCGCTGGCGCCGCGACGCCCGCGAAACGCGCCGAACCCAGCCGAGCTTCGCCCGCCTCGACGCCCTGCCCCGGCACCTCGCGCGGCCCGGCGAGCAAAGCCGCATCGGGGCACGCCGCATGCAGCGCGCGCGACAGCGGGTGGCGGCTCGCGGCGGCAAGCCCGGCTGCGGCGCGCAAATCATCGGCGGTCCACTCACCGGGCAGCAGGCGCGGGCGCCCTTCTGTCAGCGTACCGGTCTTGTCCAGCACGGCATGGTCGGCACTTGCCAGGCGCTCCAGCGCTTCGGGGCGCGCCAGCAAGACGCCGCGGCGGAACAAGGCACCAGCGGTCACCACCTGCACCGCAGGCACCGCGATCGCGAGACCGCAGGGGCAGGTCACGATCAGCGCCGCGACGGCGGGCACCAGCGCCGCCTGCCACTCCAGCCCGCCGATCAGCCACCAGCCCAGGAACGTCGCGATCGCGATGAGATGCGCGATCGGCACATAGATTCGCGCGGCACGATCTGCGAGGCCCATGGTGCGGGACTTCGCCTGTTCCGCCTGCTCCAGCAGCCGCGCCATCTGCGCCAGCGACCCATCGGCCAGCCGCGCCATGACGCGCGCGATGAAGGGCGCGCCCATATTGACCGCGCCAGCGGGCAAGGTGTCGCCACGCAGATAGCCGCGCGGCAGGCTCTCGCCGGTTGTGGCGGCGGTGTCGAGCAGCGCGGTCGCGTCCTCCAGCAGCGCGTCGAGGCCCAGGCGCTCGCCGGTCGCGACCAGCACGCGATCGCCCACCAGCACGGATTCCAGCGGCACGGGTGCCGCGCTGTTATCCTCGCGCAGCAGCATGGCCTGCCCCTGCTGCATGGCGATCAATTCCGCGCCCGCCTGGCGCGCGCGGCGCTTGCCGGCGTGGTTCAACACACGGCCCGCCAACAGCAATGCGAGCAAGGCGGTGGCGCCATCAAACCAGGTGTATTCGGCGTTGCGCAAAGTCTCGCTGACCGACATGACGCAGGTCGCGATCACGCCAAGCGAAACCGCCATGTCCATGTTCACGCGGCCCGCGCGCAAGGCCTGCCAGGCACTGCGATAGAAGGGCATGCCCGCGACCAGCACCACCGGCAGCGCCACCAGCATGGCCAACCAATGCATGGCAGCCCGCGTGGACTCGCCCATATCCTGCCCGACCCAGACGGCGACCGAGACCAGCATCACATTCATGCTGCCGAAGGCGGCGATGCCGAGCGCGCGGGTGAGTTCGCGCCCCTCCGCGTCATCGGCCATGCGCATGCAGGCCGGCGACCAGGGTGCGACGCGGAACCCGATGCCGGCCAGAAGATGCGCGAAATCATTGGCGCGCGTGGCGCCACCGCGCCAGCGCAGGGTCAGCCGCCTGGCGGTCAGCGAGACGCGCGCGGAGAGCACATCCGGCTCGCGCGCCAGCGCGTTCTCCACCAACCAAACGCAGGCGCCGCAGTTCAGGCCCGACAGCAGAAGATCGAGCCGCCATGTGCCGTCGCGCAAGTCTTCCGCACGCGCGGAGAGATCGATGGGCGCCGCTTCGAGCGGCCGCAAAGCCCCGGCGGCACCCGCGCAGCGCGCATAGAACGCCTCCAGCCCGAGGCCCGACACCAGTGCATGCGCCGCCTCGCAGCCATGGCAGCAGAAACGCTCCGCCCCCGCCGGCAAGGGTGCTGCGCAATGCGCGCAGGCGGTGGCGGTCTGCGCAGGTGGTGCCGTGCTGATGCGCCCGATGACACTCATGGCGCGATGACGCGCCTGCGGATGTCGAGCCTGCCCGCCGCGCCCTGCAAGGTCAGCCGCGCTTCCCATTGCCCAGCAGGAAGGTTCACCACCTCCGCCGTGAAGCGGCCGGGGCCATACTCCCGAAAATGCAGCGGCACCGCCTCGCGGTTCAGCGGGCGGTGCAGCGCACCCAGCAACTCGCCATGCACCGGCGCATTCTGCGGGTCGCGGATTTCAACGGAAACGATGCCGCCTTGCAGTGTCACGCGCGACTGCCAGCCCAGCGCATCCTGGCGCGCGGCCTCGGCCAGCACGTCATTATAGGTGCGGCCGCGATCATAGGCGCGCGGGGTGGAGACGCCGGTGAAGGTGGAGAGCGCGAACCACACCATCACCGCATTGACCACGACGACGAGCATCATGCCGGCGACAAAAGCCCATGGAATCCAACGCGAGCGCGCGGGATCGTGGTTCATGGCCGGCCTCCGGGTGAGAGAAATACGCTGCTGGTGCTCAACACCTGGCGGCCCGCTCCATCGAGCAGGCGGAAGGTGACGGGCATGCTCTGCGGCAGCACCGCGCCCGAGGGTGCGGTGACCAGCACCCGCCATTCGGTCAGGCCGTCGGGGCGGGTGGTCAGCAGCGGGTGGCCGGCCGCATCAGCCTGCGCGCTCTGCGCCACCAGCCGCGCGCCGGGCAGGCCGTCGAGGACCAGCGCATAACCCTCGATCTCGCGCGTCTTGTTGGCGAGCTTGAGCGTATAGGCATTGCGGATCGCGCCATCGGAGAGCGTGACATAGAGCGGCGCGCGGTCGCGCAGCACGGCCAGCGTGTGCATGTCGCGCAGCATGAAGGCGCCCAGCATCACCAGCGCCACGGCGCCGAGGACGGCGCTGTACAGGATGGTCCGCGGGCGGATCATCTTCGGCACATGCCGCACCGCCATGCCGGCATCGAGCCTGGCCTTGCACGGCGTCATGCCGCGCGTCGCGGCTTCGCTCGCGGCGATATTGGCCAGCGTCTCGAAGGCGATCAGCCCTTGCGGGCGGTCGAGCTTCTTCATCACATCGTTGCAGGCATCCACGCAGAGGCCGCAGCCGATGCATTCCAGTTGCTGGCCGTCGCGGATGTCGATGCCGGTCGGGCAGACATGGACGCAGGCGCCGCAATCGACGCAATCCCCCACACCCTCGGCCTTCAACTTGCCGCGCGGCTCACCGCGCCAGCCGCGGTAGGAGACAACGAGCGACTCATTGTCCAGCATCGCCGCCTGGAAGCGCGGCCAGGGGCACATATAGGTGCAGACCTGCTCGCGCGCGAAACCCGCCAGCACATAGGTGGTCAACGCGAAGAGGCCGAAGAAGAAATAGACCTTCGCGGTGGCATCGCCGGTCAGGATGTCCAACGTCACGGTCGGTGCGTCGTTGAAGTACATGATCCAGGCGCCGCCGGTCGCGGCCGCGATCGCCAGCCATGCCGCATGCGTCGCGCCTTTCAACGCGGCCTTGCGCCCGGACATGGGCTGCGCGTCCAGCTTGATGCGCGCATTGCGGTCGCCCTGGATCGCGCGTTCCACCCACATGAACAGGTCGGTCCAGACCGTCTGCGGGCAGGTGAAGCCGCACCAGACGCGGCCGAACAGCGAGGTCACGGCGAACAGCCCGATCGCGGCCAGCACCAGGATTCCGGTGAGGAAATACACCTCCTGTGGCCACAGCTCGATCCAGAAGAAGTACAGCCGGCCATGGCCCATATCGACCAGCACCGCCTGGTCCGGCGCGCCGGGGCCGCGGTCCCAGCGCAGCCAGGGCACGATGTAGTAAAGCCCCAACAGCGTCATCAGCACCGCCCATTTGAAGCGTCGCACCGGCCCGTTGACCGCGCGCGGATGCACCTTGCGATGCGCGGCGTAGAGGCTCGGCGGCGCGGCTGGGCTGGTGCCGATATGCGACATGGCGCGTCAGCGGCCTCCACCGAGGCTGTGCACATAGACCGCCAGCATGTTCACCAGCGCCGGGTCCAAGCGCTGGGCGAAGGCGGGCATCACGCCCATCTGCGGGTTGGCGATGTAGGCGGCGATGCCGGCGCGATCGGAGGCGTGCAGCCAGACGCGGTCGGAGAGGTTGGGCGCGCCGACATCGGTGTTGCCCTCGCCGCGTTCGCCATGGCAGCTGGCGCAGTTCTCCGCGTAGAGCGGCGCGCCGCGCGCGGCCATGGCGGCATCGGTGGAACGGTTGCCCAGCGCCAGGACCTGCTCGGCCACGTCGGTGATCTGCGCGCGGGTCAGCACGCCATCGACGCCGAAGCGCGGCATCATCGAGACACGTGCCTCGTCACTGTCGTGGTTGCGGATGCCATGGGTGATGGTCCTGTGGATGGCGCCCAGGTCGCCGCCCCAGATCCACTCGTCATCGGCCAGTGAAGGGTAGCCGCCGCGCGCACCCTGCCCGCCGGCGCCATGGCAAGCGGCGCAGTTATTGGCGAAAACCGCGCGGCCGCCGGCGATGGCATATGCACGGAGTTCCGGATTGGCCGCGATCTGCTCCGGCGTGGCGCTGCGCAGGCGCGCCAGCATGGGTTCGGTGCGCGCGCGCGCCGTTTCCATCTCGCCGTTGATGGCGCCGCGGGCGGTCCAGCCGGTGATGCCGGTCCAGCCCTGGACCGGGATGGCGGGGTAGAGCACCACCCAGACCAGCGCGAAGACGCAGCACGCATAGAAAGTGTACAGCCACCAGGTAGGCAGCGGCGTGTTGAGTTCCTTCAGGCCATCCCATTCATGGCCGGTGGTGTCGGTGCCGGTAATGGCATCCTTTTCAATCTTGGTTGGCATGTCAGCGGGCCTCATCGCGGAAGGGGATGTCGGCGTGCTTCTGCAAGGCCGCGCGCTTCGAGGGCCGCAGCGCCCACACCAGAATCCCGGTGAACAGAACGAAGAACCAGACCACCCACATGGTGGAGAACAGCCACTGGTATTCGCGGAGCGTGTCCATGATCGCGCCCTTCCCTATTGCTGACGGAGTTGCTCGGGCGTCACGTCGCGGAAGTTCACGAGCGTGCCGAGCATCTGCAGATAGGCGACGAGAGCATCCATCTCCGTCACATCGCGCGGATTGCCGTCGAATGCCGACTGGCGGACCCTCGGATAGCGGGACGTCAAGCCGCTGCCGTCAGCGTCCGGGTTGGCCTGGGCCCGAAGGTCCGCCAGGGCATTCGCGATCATCTCAGGTGTGTAGGGCACGCCGAGCGCGCGTTGCGTGCGCAGCGAGGCCTGCACCCGCGTGGTATCCAGCGCGCGGTCGAGGAAGGCGTAGGGCGGCATGATGCTCTCGGGCACCAGGGCGCGCGGGCTGCGCAGATGCTGCGCCTGCCAGTCATCGGAATAGCGGCCACCGACGCGGGCGAGGTCTGGCCCCGAGCGCTTGGAACCCCATTGGAAGGGCCGGTCATACATGGATTCCGCGGCCAGGCTGTAATGGCCGTAGCGTTCATGCTCGTCGCGGAAGGGGCGCACCATCTGGCTGTGGCAGACATAGCAGCCCTCGCGCACATAGATGTCGCGGCCCATCAGTTCGAGCGGCGTGTAGGGGCGGATGCCCTGCACACGTTCGATGGTGGATTCCACCGTGAAGAGCGGCACGATCTGCGCGAGGCCGCCGATGGATACCGTGATCAGTGAGAGCACACCGAGGAGAAGCACGTTCTTCTCGATGATGGCGTGGGAGAAGCGCTTGAACATCGCGTTGCTTCCTTATTCCGCGGCTTGCGCGATGGCGCCGGGCGACACGCGCGCAGGCTCCAGCACCGGTGCGGCGGTGACGGTTTTCCAAAGGTTGTAGGCCATGATCAGGGCGCCGCTGAGGTACAGCACGCCGCCCAGGAACCGGATCACGTAGTAGGGGTGCATCGCGGCGACGGTCTCGATGAAGCTGTATTGCAGGAAGCCCATCTCGTCATAGGCGCGCCACATCAGGCCCTGCATGATGCCCGAGACCCACATGGCGGTGATGTAGAGAACGATGCCCAGGGTCGCGATCCAGAAATGCCAGGCGACCAGACGTTCGGAGTAGAGCGAGCGCTTGCCCCAGAGCACCGGGAACAGCCAATACAGCGCGCCGAAGGTGATGAAGCCGACCCAGCCCATGGCGCCCGAATGCACATGGCCGATCGTCCAGTCGGTGTAGTGCGACAGCGCGTTCACCGCCTTGATGGACATCACCGGCCCCTCGAAGGTGGACATGCCGTAGAAGCCGACTGCCGTAACCGAGAAACGCAGGCCCGGATTGGTGCGCAGCTTGTCCCACGCACCCGACAGCGTCATCACGCCGTTGATCATGCCGCCCCAGCTCGGCATCCAGAGCATGATGGAAAACACCATGCCCAGCGTCTGCGCCCAGTCAGGCAGCGCGGTGTAGTGCAGGTGGTGCGGACCGGCCCAGATGTAGAGGAAGATCAGCGCCCAGAAGTGCACGATGGACAGCCGGTAGGAATAGACCGGGCGCTCGGCCTGCTTGGGGATGAAGTAGTACATCATCCCCAGGAAGCCCGCGGTCAGGAAGAAGCCCACGGCGTTGTGGCCATACCACCACTGGATCATCGCATCCTGCACGCCGGCGGCCAGGCCGTAGGATTTGCCTGAACCATCGCCCACCGGCAGCGCCAGGTTGTTGACGATATGCAGCATGGCAACGGTGATGATGAAGGCGAGGAAGAACCAGTTCGCGACGTAGATATGTGGCTCCTCGCGCCGGATCAGCGTGCCGCCGAAGGCGATCAGGTAGAACACCCAGACCACCGTGAGCCACAAATCGACATACCATTCGGGCTCGGCATATTCCTTGCCCTGCGTGACGCCGAGCACATAGCCCAGTGCCGCGGTCACGATCACGAACTGGTAGCCCCAGAACAGGAACCAGCCCATGTCATCGCCGCCGAACAGCCGCGCGCGGCAGGTGCGCTGCACGATGTAGAGCGAGGTGCAGAGCAGCGCATTGCCGCCGAAGGCGAAGATCACCGCACTGGTGTGCACCGGCCGCAGCCGGCCGAAGGTGGTCCATTCCAGGTCCAGGTTCAGCAGCGGCCAGGCCAGCTGCGAGGCGATGACCACGCCCACCAGAAAACCCACGACGCCCCAGAACATGGTGGCGATGGCGAAGGCCTTGATCGGTCCTTCAACGTAAGTGATGTCGCGCGATGCCATGCACCGATCTCCTCAACCCGGCGTGACGGAACGACATGGCGAGGATTCGGTCATTGACCTGGATCAACCCGCTCATGAACCCCGCTCCACTACTCTGCGGCATCAGCAGGAGGAGGCCGGCGATGATGACCGAGACACAGCAGGCGCCCGCGCGCCCGCGCTTTCGCGTGCGCAAGGTGGCGACCGATCGGCCATGGATGTGGCTGGCGGCGGGCTGGCAGGACATGCGCGCCTATCCGCATATCAGCGGCGCCTATGGCGCGGCCTTGGCGGTCTTCGGCTGGTTCGTGCTGCTGCTGATGTTCGAATTCGGCCTGAACTGGGCGATCCTGCCGGCGGTGGCGGGCTTCCTGATCGTCTCACCGCTGCTGGCCGCGGGGCTGTACGAGGTGTCGCGCCGGCGCGAACTGGGCGAGGCGGCTTCGCTGCACGACGCGTTGAATGGTTTCAAACGCAACGGTTCGCAGATCGCGATGATCGGCGCGGTGCTGGCGGTGATCAACCTGATCTGGATCCGCGTTGCGGGCCTGATCTTCGCGCTGTTCTTCGGGCTGAACTTCACGCCATCACTGGCGGAACTGCCGTTCCGCATGCTGCAATCCGAGTCGCTGCCGGGCTTCCTGCTGGTGGGCACGGGCTTCGGTCTCGTACTGGCGAGCGCCACCTTCGCCGCCTGCGTGGTGTCGATCCCGATGCTGGTGGACCGCGACGTGTCCTTCCTGGAGGCGATCACCGTCTCCATCCAGGCGGTGGTCGAGAACCCGCGCGCCATGGCACTGTGGGCAGGGTTGATCGTGCTGTTCACGGGCCTCGCGCTGGTGCCGTTCTTCCTGGGGCTGGTGGTGGCAATGCCACTGATCGGGCACGCCACCTGGCATGCTTATCGGGACCTGGTGGTGGAGGCGTAGCGGCCGAAGCGGCGCCAGGCCGGCAGCCGGACATGCAAAAGGGACGCAGCCATCGGGTCGTGCGACCCGGGGCTGCGTCCCTGTTGGTGGAACCGGTGGCCCCGCCGCCCCGATGGAGCGGCGGAAGCCCCCGATCAGTGGTTCAGGCGAAAGTGATGTCGCCC
>JAIXVH010000243.1 GCA_027483125.1 Acetobacteraceae bacterium
GCAGGTAGTCGGCCGCGGTATGGCCGCGATTCATCGCCGCCAGCACGCGGTCGGAGCCGGATTGCACGGGCAGGTGCAGCATGGGCATCAGCGCCGGAATATCCCGGTGTGCGGCGATCAGCGCGTCATCCATGTCGCGCGGGTGCGAGGTGGTGTAGCGGATGCGCGACAGGCCGGGGATGGCTGCCAGCATTTCCACAAGCCGCGCCAGCGTGCCCGCGCCCTCACCATGATAGGCATTGACGTTCTGGCCCAGCAGCGTGATTTCGCGCGCCCCGGCATCGACCAGGCGCTGCGCTTCGGCCAGCACGGCGGCGGCGGGGCGGGAGGTCTCGGCGCCGCGCGTATACGGCACCACGCAGAAGGAACAGAACTTGTCGCAGCCTTCCTGCACGGTCAGGAAGGCGGTGACGCCCTGGGTGCTGCGGGCCTCGGGCAGGTGGTCGAACTTGGATTCCTCGGGGAAGTCGGTGTCCAGCACCAGGCCGCCGGCGCGCGCCGAACGCGCGACCATTTCCGGCAGGCGATGCAGCGTCTGCGGGCCGAATACGAGGTCCACATAGGGCGCGCGGGCAGCGATTTCCGCGCCTTCAGCTTGCGCAACGCAGCCTGCCACCGCCAGCACCATGGGCTGGCCTTCGGCCGCGCGCGCCTGCTTCGTCACACGCAGGCGGCCCAGTTCGGAGAACAGCTTCTCCGTCGCCTTCTCGCGGATATGGCAGGTGTTGAGGATGACCATGTCCGCGTCTTCCGGCCGATCGGTCGGGCCGAAACCCAGCGGCGCCAGCACCTCGGCCATGCGCTCGCTGTCATAGACATTCATCTGGCAGCCCCAGGTGCGGATCAGGAGCTTTTTCATGCGGGAACGCGCCTCTCGGGCCGCAACATCGCGGCCGGGCTGCACATGCGGTTGGCATGGCGCGGGGTCAAGCTTTGTCTTGCTCCCCGCGATGCCGTTGGGTCCGGTCATTCCCGTTGGTCATCGGGGAGAACGGTCACAGAAACCCGCCGCGCCGGTCAAGCATCAGTGTTGTGACAGATGTCAGGGCAGCCGGCGCCTTGGCTCGCGTCGCTCAAGCGTGATGCACCGGCGCCGGCAGCGGCTGCGCCGGCCGGTTCTGCCGCAGCTGCGCGGCGCTGATCGCCACCAGCCGCCCCACCTCGGCCGCCATCGCTTTGCGGTTGGGGATGGCATCCGGCGGGAAGGGTTCGTGCAGAACCACCGTGCAGCGCGTGCCGGTGCGGCGCAGCAGGCGCCAGGCGTGTGAGCCGGTCTCCATATCGCCATACCAGGCGAATAGCGGCCTATCGCGCCGGCAGGCCGGCAGGCCGCCCATGCGGTCGTACACAACCGTCACCGGCTGCACGAGATGCGCCGCCGGCGCCACGGCGAAGAAGCTGCTGCGGAAGGGCAGCACGCGGGTGCCGTCGCTGGTGGTGCCTTCGGGGAACAGCACCAGGCTTTCATCGCCATGCAGGCGGGACGACATGTCCTTCGCCTCGCCGGCCGTGCCGCTGCGCGCGCGGCTGACGAAGACGGTGCGGCCGAGCTTCGCCACCCAGCCCACCAGCGGCCATTGCCCGACTTCGGCCTTGGAGATGAAGCGTGTGTCCAGCACCGCGCCCAGCACCGGGATATCCAGCCAGGAGGTGTGGTTGGCGACATACAGCACGCGCCCCTCGGCCGGCTTGCCCACCACCTGCAGCCGCATGCCGATCAGCCAGCACAGCGTGCGGAAATAGATCATCGGGAAGCGCGCCTTGGCCGGCCCTGGCAGCAGCAGCAGCAGCGCCTGGATCAGCATGCAGGGCAGCGTCCAGGCCAGCGCGCAAGCGATTCGCCGCACCGCGCGGAAACGCCCGCCGAGCGGACGGTCCTCCATCACGTCGCGGAAGGCGCGGCCGGGCAGGCGCGGGCGGAAGCGCAAGGGTTTCTTGCGTGCCAGCCGCTTGGGGCGCAGGGCTTCGTCAGGGGATCGTGCCGTTATGGTCATGCGGTGCTATCAGCCGGCTGTTGAACGCCCGATAACCGGCGTTCCGCGACGAAGCAATGACAGCGCGGAGAAGGTTTTGCGCAATTGAAACCGGCAGGACTCACGATCGCAGTATTGGGCGCCGGGCCGGTGGGCATCGGCTGCGCTGCGCTGGCCGCCAGCCGTGGGCATGCCGTGCGCATTTTCTCGCCGCGCGGCGGCGGCACGCGCGGCATCGGCGCGGCGGTCGAGGTGCAGGGACTGCTGGCAGGTCGCTTCCCGGTTACCGTCGCGGCTGATCTTGGCCGGGCGGTGGATGGCGCCGATGCGGTGCTGGTCGTGGTGCCGGGCCAGGCCCAGCCGGTGCTGCTGGAACGCCTGGCGCGTGTGCTGTCCGGGGCGCCGGCGGTGATGGTGGCACCTGCGGCGTCGCTCTCCCCATTGCTGTTGAGCCGCGCCTTGCGCATGCGCGGCCTGCTGGCCGAGGTGGGGGGGCTGGCCGCGCCGCCGGTCGCGGCGCGGCGCCTGGGCGCTGCGGTCTGGGTGGGGGCGATTCGCCCACAATTGTGTCTGGCCAGTGAGGGCGGCGCGCGCCTGGCCGGCATGGCGCAGGCGCTGTTCGGCATGCCAGTGCGGGACCTGGCCGGGATGGTCGCGGTGTCGCTGGCCGATCTGTCGGGCCTGGCGGAAGCAGCGCAGTTGCTGGCGCCGCCTGGCGTACCCGAAGCGCCGCCGCGCCTGCTGGCCGCGCTGGCACAGGAGCGTGACGCCCTGGCCGCCGCCCTGCATCTGGAACTGCCGCCGGCCAGCGCGTATTTCGCCGAGATCGGCGGCTTGCCGCCCTTGGATATCGACCGCGGCCTGGGGCAGGGCGCGATGGCGCTGTCCTTCCTGGTCACGCTGGGCAGCGGGCTTGGTCTGCGCACCCCGATCGCCGAAGCGAGCCTGCGCTTGCTGGAAGTGCTGGCCGCGCGCCCGCTGCGCGCCAATGCGACATTGCAGGCCATTGGCGAGACGTCGCTGCGCGGGATGCTGGGCGGGCGCTGATCAGCCCTGTTCCAGCTCGCTGTCCCAATAGAGATAGTCGCGCCAGCTCTGGTGCAGGTAGTTGGGCGGGAAGCCACGGCCATTATCCTGCAATTCCCAGCTGGTCGGCGGCCTCGGTTCCTGCATCGGGATCATCCGGCATTCGCGCGGCAGCTTGCTGCCCTTGCGCAGATTGCACGGCCCGCAGGCGGCCACGACATTATCCCAACTGGTGCGCCCGCCGCGGCTGCGCGGGATCACATGGTCAAACGTCAGGTCATGCGCCGGGAAGCCGTCGCCGCAATACTGGCATTCGAAGCGGTCCCGCAGGAATACGTTGAACCGGGTGAAGGCGGGGCGGCGTGCGGCGGGGATGTATTCGCGCAGCGCGATCACGCTGGGCAGGCGCATCACCATCGAGGGGCTGTGCACCTCGGTCTCGTATTCGGACAGCACGGAGACCCGGTCCAGGAAGACAGCCTTCACGGCATCCTGCCAGGACCAGAGGGAGAGCGGAAAATACGACAGCGGACGGAAGTCAGCGTTGAGCACAAGTGCGGGAAACCCGCCCGATCCCATCACCGCCATGGTACTGCCGTCTGGCAAAGCGCCGCTCCTGTCGCAGTGTTGCGAAAGGAACTACCAGCCCTGGGGCCCGCATCACTCGAGAACCACCAGTA
>JAIXVH010000374.1 GCA_027483125.1 Acetobacteraceae bacterium
ATCACGGAAGCCGACATCCTGATGTTCGCCGCCGTCAGCGGCGACACCAACCCGGTGCACATCAACAAGGAGGTCGCGGCGGCTTCCATGTTCAAGGAACGCATCGCGCATGGGATGCTGAGCGCGGGGCTGATCTCGGCGGTGCTGGGCACCAGGCTGCCGGGCGAGGGCACGATCTATCTCGGCCAGAACCTGAAGTTCCGCGCGCCGGTGAAGATTGGCGATACGGTGACGGCGACTGTGACCATCACGGCGCTGGACGAAGCCAAGAAGCGCGTGACGCTGAACACCGTCTGCACGGTGGAGGGCAAGCCGGTGATCGAGGGCGAGGCCACGGTCATGGTGCCGTCCCGCGGATGAGTGCCGCGCCTGATGACCGGAGCGGCGAAGGGCTGATCCGGCCGCAGCTGCAGCGGGTCTGCGTGTTCTGTGGGGCCTCCATCGGTCGTGATCCGGCGCATGCGGCACTGGCCCGCGCCCTGGGCCACGCCATCGGCCAGCGCGGCCTGGGCCTGGTCTATGGCGGCGGGCATGCCGGGCTGATGGGCGTGGTGGCGGATGCGGCGCTGGAAGCGGGCGCGGAAGTGTGGGGCATCATCCCCATCGCCCTGCAGGAACGCGAATTGCAGCACACCGGCATCCAGCATCTGGAAGTCGTGCCCGACATGCACACGCGCAAGGCGCGCATGAATGCGTTGGCCGATGGTTTCGTGGTGCTGCCGGGCGGCATTGGCACGCTGGAGGAAGCGGTCGAGATCCAGTCCTGGAGCCAGTTGGGCTTCCACCGCAAGGGCATCGTGTATCTGGACGAGGACGGGTACTGGGACGCCTTCTTCACGCTGTCGCAGCGCATGGTCGATGGCGGTTTCCTGCGCGCGCCGCACCGTGACATCGCGATCCGCGCGCATGCGCCCGATGCCGCGCTGGATATGCTGGCCAGCTGGCAACCCACCGCCGAGCATCGCTGGGCGGCGGGGCCGAAGGGGTGAGGATTCTCGAGGGCTGGCGTGAGCTGCCAGAGGATGCGCGCGGTGCGACCGTGGCGCTGGGCAATATGGATGGGGTGCATCCCGGCCACCGCGCCGTGCTGGCCGCCGCGCACCAGGCGCGGCCCGAGCTGGCCCTGGCGGCGCTGACCTTCGAGCCGCATCCGCGCGAGCATTTCCGCCCCGATGACCCGCCCTTCCGCCTGACCCTGCTGCCCGCCAAGGCGGCGGCGCTGGCGGCTGCGGGCGCGCGGCTATGCTACGCGCTGCCCTTCGATGCGGCACTCGCCGCGATGCCGGCGCAGGCCTTCTTCGAGCAGGTGCTGCTGCACGGCCTGGGCGCGCGGCATATCGCCTGCGGGCCGGATTTCGCCTTCGGCCATCGGCGCGGCGGCGATCTGCGCTTCCTGCGCGCGGCGTGTGAGGGTGCGGGCATCGGGCTGTCGGTGGTGCCGCATCTGGCCGATGCGGAGGGGGCGATCAGTTCCACCCGCATCCGCCGCGAATTGCAGGGCGGCTATCCGGAGCGTGCGGCGGCGCTGCTGGGCCGGCCCTGGTCCATCACCGGCGAGGTCGCGCATGGCGATGCGCGCGGCCGCCTGCTGGGCTTTCCCACCGCCAATGTGCCGCTCGGCCGGCATCTGGAACCGGCGCGCGGCGTCTATGCGGTGCGGGTGCGGCTGGCGGATGGGCGCGAGGTGCCGGGGGTGGCCAATATCGGCCGGCGGCCGACGCTGGGCGGCGACCCGGTCAGCCGGGTGGAGGCACATCTGTTTGACTTCGCGGGCGATCTCTACGGGCAGTCGGTCGAGGTCGCGCTGCTGCACTTCATCCGCGAGGAGAAGCGCTTCGCGGGACTGGCGGAGCTGACCGCGCAGATCGCGGCGGATGCGGCAGAGGCACGGCGGCTGCTGGGCGCGTGACGGCGGGCCGGCGCGTGCGGTAAGCTGCCTGCCATGCGCGGCTTCCCCGAATTGCAGGCTGAACGTCTCGCGGCCCGCCGGCAGGCCGCGCTGGCGGCAGTGCGCGCTGCGGCGGCACGCGCCGAGGCCGAGGGCGCCCGGCTGATCGTGTTCGGATCGCTGGCGGGCGCGGCGCGCCGGTTTCACGCCCGGTCGGATATCGATGTGGCCTTGGACGGCGATGCCGCGCGGGTCTTGAAGCTGTGGCCCGAGATCTGGTGCGACCTGAACGGCGCGGGCTTCGAGGCGGATGTTGTCAGCCTGCCGCATGCGCCGGCGTCCCTGGTTGAGCGGATCAGGGAGGACGGGCGTGAGCCGCGCGACCTGGTCTGATATCGTGGCGGATCTGCTGCTGGCGGAGCAGGCAGCGCGCCGTGCCGCCCAACGCCATGCCATGCCCGCCGCGTCACCCGATGCCGCCGAGGACCGCGAACTCGCCATCGGCAAGCATTTGCACGACGCCTATTGCGCCGCGGAGAAGGCGTTGGAGCGCATGATCCTGGAAGTGGATGGCGAATTGCCGAAGGGCGGCAGCTTCCACCGCGATCTGCTGGACCGGGCGGCCCGGGCGCTGCCCGGCATCCGCGATCCCTTGATCACCGTGCAGACCCGCGACGCGCTGCGCCAGTTGCTCGGCTTCCGGCACGTCTTCCGCAACCAGTATGGCGGCTTCGTTTTTGCGCTGGCCGAACCCAATATCGCGCTGGCGGACGCCGCGATGCCAAGGCTCAGCGCTGAATTGGCAGGGGCGGCCCAGGCCTTGCGCTTCCTGGAGCGCTGACGGCTACCAGATCTGGCAATTGCGCTCGAAGGTGGTGCCGCGGGCGGTCACGATCGCCTGGTTGTTCACCGGCTCGAAGGCATGCTGGCAGACGCGGGCCCACCGTTCGCCGGTATGGCCATCCAGTGTCAGGCGCACGCCGCGGGCGCCGCGGATGCAATGGGCGCGTTCGCCGGCATTCAAGCGCTCGGTGGCTTCCAGCGACCAGGGACGGGCGGGGGAGGGGCGGGATTCCACGATCACCCGCAGCACATAGGTGCCGTTGTTCTCGACGCAGACCATGGGGTCGTTCCGCGCCTCGGCCGGGGCGACGAGGAGGGCGGCCAGGACGGGCAAAGCGAGGAGGGCGAGGCGGCGCATGATTCGGCTCCGGGGCGTTATACGCCAAAATTACGGGGAAAATCTCAACAATGGAACAACAAAGGCACGATATTCGCGCATAGCGTGTAACGTTTCCGTGAGCCCGCCGCCAGGCCAAGCCTTGACCAGACCCCCGCAACGCCAGCATATCTGCGGCATGCATGCGCGCCCGCCTCGGCGAATTCTCCGCCCGGTCCCCTGAGGGGGCCGGGACCTCTCGCGCGCCACGATCTGCCAGGGCCAAGCGCCCAGGGAACCACCATGAACGACGCACCCGCCCGTGACTATCGCAGCACGGTCTTCCTGCCCGCCACGCCCTTTCCCATGCGTGGCGAATTGCCCAAGCGCGAGCCGGAATTGCTGGCCCGCTGGCAGCGCATGGGGCTGTACGAAAAGCTGCGTCAGGCCGCGAAGGACCGCCCCGCCTTCGTGCTGCATGACGGCCCTCCATACGCCAATGGCCCGCTGCATATCGGGCACGCGCTGAACAAGATCCTGAAGGATGTGATCAACCGCGCGGCGCAGATGTCGGGCTTCAATGCCGACTACATCCCCGGCTGGGACTGCCACGGCCTGCCGATCGAATGGAAGGTCGAGGAGGAATACCGCGCCCGCAAGCAGGACAAGGACCAGGTGCCGGTGCTGGAATTCCGCGCCGAATGCCGGGCCTATGCGCAGAAATGGCTGGAATTCCAGCGCGGAGAGTTCAAGCGCCTGGGCGTGGAGGGCGATTGGGACAAGCCTTACGCGACCATGGATCTGCGCTCCGAAGCGCTGATCCTGGCCGAGATCGGCCGCTTCCTGATGAATGGCAGCCTGTATCGCGGCCTGCGCCCGGTGATGTGGAGCCCGGTGGAAAAGACCGCGCTGGCGGAAGCGGAGATCGAGTATCACGACCACAAATCCGCGATCCTCTACGCGCTGTTCCCGGTGCTGCGCGCGCCGGCCGCGGACCTGGTCGGCGCCAATATCGTCATCTGGACCACCACGCCCTGGACCATCCCGGCCAACCGCGCCCTGGCCTATGGGCCGGAGCTTGAATACGCGCTGATGCATGTGGAAGGCGTGACCGAGGGCTCGCTGGTCAAGCCCGGCACGCGCCTGGTGGTGGCGCTGAAGCTGCTGCCGGATGTCTGCGCGGCCTGCGGCATCGCAGCGCACACCGTGGCGCGGGTGTTTCCGGGCACGGAACTGGCCGGTGGCATCTGCGCCGCGCCGCTGCGCGGGCATGTCGGCGAATACCAGTATGAGGCGCCGCTGCTGGCCGGCGATTTCGTCACCGATGATGCCGGCACGGGCATCGTGCATATCGCGCCCGGCCATGGCGAGGATGACTTCAACCTTGGCCGCGCGCACGGCCTGCCGGTGCCCGAATGCGTGGGCGATGACGGCACCTATACCGTGCAGGCGCCCGGCTTCACCGGGCTGCACGTGTTCAAGGCGCATGACGCGGTCTGGGCCGCGCTGGAGGCGCTGGGCACGCTCGCGGGC